>CAMGTC010000083.1 GCA_946061765.1 uncultured Treponema sp. | reverse complement strand
GACGATATTCGTGAAATATTTGCCCAGGCAAATCCACAGGCGAGAATTCTTTTATTTTCTGCAACAATGCCAGGGCCAATCTTAAAAATTGCAGCCGATTTTATGGGTGAATACGACATTATTGAGGAAGAAAAGGTTGTTGACCAAGCCCTTGCAATTGACCAGAAATTCTGGGTAGTAAGAGAAAATGAAAAAATAGAAGCTCTAGTACGTTTGATTGATATGTCTCCAGATTTTTACGGGCTTGTGTTTACAATGACTAAAATGGATGCAGATAATGTAACCCGCCTTCTTGATTTAAAAGGTTACGAAGCAGCAGCCCTTCACGGAGATATTATGCAAAATCAACGTGAAAAAGTTTTGGAACGTTTTAGATCTAAAAAAACAAGAATTCTTGTAGCAACCGACGTAGCAGCCAGAGGAATTGATATTTCTGGAATAAGCCATGTTGTAAACTACTCTCTTCCATTTGATGCCGCAACTTATGTTCATAGAATTGGAAGAACAGGTCGTGCAGGTGCAGAAGGAATTGCCGTAACATTTGTAAGACCAGAAGAAAGACGTAAATTGACCTTCCTTCAAAGAGCTGTTTCAAAAGCCAGTAAGGGACAGATGAAAGAAGAAAAAATTCCATCTGTAAATGAAGTTCTTGCAATCAAAGAAAAAAGACTTATTGAAGAATTGAAAGCAAAACTTTTTGAAAAAACAGAAAGTTCAAGCCTGGAAGAAGCAGAAATTGAAAATCAGGCAGAAGAGCTTATTGAAAGTGAAGAAGAAATAAAAAATCAAAATAATGATGAGACTCTTCAGGTAAATCAAAAATTACTTAATCAGAAATTTGTAGATTTAGCTCATGACCTTATTCAAAATCAAAATCCAGAAGAAGTATTAGCAGGCCTTCTTTCTATTTTGTATGGCGATAAATTAAGCTCAAAACATTATGGTAAAATCAGCCAGACAAAAGATTTTTCTCCAAAAGGAGATCAGATGAGAGTCTTTATTTCTCTGGGTAAAAAAGATGGTTACAGAGCCCGTGAAATTGCAGAATATTTTAGTAATATGCTCCATATTCCTGGCCGTCTTGTAGACCAGATTGATGTAGCACAGCAGTTTTCTCTTGTAAATCTTCCTGCAGCATCGGCAAAAAAAGCTGTTGAAATGTCAAAGAATGATAAGCGCCTTCCACATATGCACTTTGATATGAAAGAAGAAGGCAGAGGTTCAAGAAAAAGTTCAAGAACTTCTGTAAAGGACCGTGATTTATCAGAAAAACGGGGAGAAAGAAGTCGTAAAGAACGCGATGGACGTGGAAATAATACAAGAAGAGGAGATAAACACTTGGAAGGAAGATCAAAAGGAAGTCGTCCAAATGTTCATACTCAGTCAGAAAGAAGTTCCAGCCGAAGTACAAATAAAAGCAATGCAAAAGCTTTTATAAAAAAGGCAGAAAGATTTTAATCTAATTTAAAACAGATTCTAATAAAACCCCATTTTTATAGACTAACTTCAGACTAAAAAATGGGGCTTTTTTTTCTATCAAATCCAAAAATATTTCATCGCCTTCCCATTGAGGTAATTCCTTCATTTTAGATTTTAAGATCCATTCTAAATCTCCTTCATCACAGATTTTCAACTGTCCCTTAAAATCATCTGTCCAGAACAAATGCATATATTCTGTATAGGGATTTTTTTCATCAGTCATATCAACAAAGGTTACAAAACCCCGATATTCAATTTTACAAAGTTCAAGGCCACTCTCCTCTTTTACTTCACGGCGAATACAATCATGAGGACTTTCACAATTTTCAAGTTTTCCGCCTATACCAATCCACTTATCTTTATTAAGGTCATTGATTTTTTTTACACGGTGGAGCATTAAATATTTCTGGTCTTTTTCTATATAGCAAAGTGTTGTGTTTGTCATAATTTCCGATAATTATAGCATGAAAAAACTAACTTTGACTTTTTTGATTTTATTATTTATACCTCTTTCTAATTCTTTTGCCCAGCTTTATATGTCCAACGCTTTAGTTTCTTACTACGCAGATGATTTTCACGGAAAAAGAACATCAAACGGGGAAACATTTAATATGTATGACTATACCTGTGCAAGTAAAAGTCTTCCCTTTAATACAAAATTAAAAATTACAAATAATAAAAATTCTAAAAGCGTAATTGTAAGGGTAAATGACAGAGGCCCGTTTGTACCAGACAGAGTTTTAGATTTATCAAAAGCCGCAGCTATTCAACTGGATATGGTAAAAGATGGTACCGCCCGTGTAAAAATTGAAATAATTGAAAGGGGTCCTGATACAAAAATCAGCATTGATACAGCCCGTAAAGCTAATCAAATTATGACTGCGAGATTTGGCCCTGACTGGAATAAAGCCAATAAAAGTACAACAAAAAGTACGGGGACCATTAATCAGAATCAAAACAAAAATAAAAAGATTATTGAAGAAAGTGACCCAAATGCCATTTTAGAAATTCAAATTGCAAGTTTTAGCAAAAAAGAAAACGCCCAGGCTTTAGCAAAAAAACTTTACAATTTGGGCTACAGAAACATTTTTATTCGCTCTAATGGGGAAATCTATAGAATTATCATAAAAAAAATTCCTAAATCACAAATTAAACAGGTGGAAGAAAAACTTAAAAAAGACGGCTATGAAAACTATATAATACGGATAGCACAATAATATAATTTTTGCGAAAAACTAATACAAATAGTATTTTTCATGTTATAATTTTAATAATTTTTGATTGCAGTAATTTTTTTTGGGAGTTAAAGATGGAAGAAGAGTTAGATCCTGAGATTGCAGCCCTTATAAGCGGAACAGTAAATGAAAACTCTACAGAGGATTCGATTGATATAACCGTAGACGAAATTGATATTCCAACAAATCATAAATCACTTTTTACTAAATCCATTGATGAAGTTGTTCACGGTGGCAGAAATAAATCAATTCATGATGTTGATTTAAGTAAAAAGGAATTTGCTAAAATTGAAAATCCTTTAAACGACACACCTTCCCAAGTATTTAATGATACAAAATATTATAAAACAGCCTTAACTGGAGAAAATGCATCGGCCCAGCGTGTTCATCAGGTTTTGTCAAAATATCTTACCTGTAAGGACCCAAAAGACCGTGCTGTATATCGTCAGCAGATTGTAACCGCCTACTGGGAACTTATCCGCGGTATGGTTGGTAAAATGGTTGATCCAAATACTCCAATGCCAAAAAGAATGCTTATACGTTTTGGTGTACTTTTACCTTCTCTCTTTAAAGCAGAACAAAAAGATTTCTTTTCTAAAATTATTGTAGAAAATAATACTAATGAACCAATTCTTTATATGGATGAATGGTTTAAAGAAATTGCGTCTGGAAGAATGACAAATTCTGCCACAGATGAAAAGAAAGTGCCAAAAAAGACTGCTAATATGTCTGCTGATGAAGCAAATATGGCTGAACAGTCAAGACTTATGCAATTACAGTCTAAAAACTCTGGTAAATTACAGAGTGCAGAAAATTTACTGAGCATAAAAGAAAACGAAAGAACTATGCTTGAAGGTAATCTAAAAGAAAAAGTTTCTGCCATTACAGAACATCAGCCTCTTTTTGGAATGGAACCTCATGCTCAGTCTTATACAGAATACCAGAAAAAAATATTTACAGAAATTTCTGATATCATGCACAGACTTTCTAAAAACGACAAAGAACTTGTAAAATGTCTTTCTGACTATACAGAAGCAAAAAACACTTACGATACAGTTCAAAACAAGATGTCGGGAAATGGTAGTGTTGCAGCAGTAACAACAAATGATACAGAAGCCGTTAAGATTGAATTTGAAACTGTACGTCAGATGGCAAAAATGACCATTGGACGCCGAGGAAATCAATTCCCTCTTTTTACAAGAGAATTTTATCACTGTACAGAAAAAGGAACCGGTAGTCGCGAAAACGTAATTGAAATTTTACGATGGATAGAATCAATTGACCCGGGTGTTTTCTGTCGTGTTCATAAAAATGTTCCAAACAGAATTGTTCCTTATGTATGTCTTGTACCTACTTATGGTGACCGGGGTTTCTGTTGGGAACCTTTTGACCGATATAACCGTGTAACCAGTAGAGGACGTATTGTAATTCCAATGTATCCAAAAGATTTGAAGATTGCAATTTTAACAGCAGTTGCAGATTTACGCTGGCAGGTTGCAAAGGAAAAGGCTTCGTATTATTGGATGGAAGAAGGTCTTACTGGTCAGTACTATCAGCATGTTGAACAGATGAAGCTTAAAGGAGATCTCAAAGAATTCTTTATTGAAGATTACATTTTGTGGATGACAAAAGAATCTAACGGAGTTCAAAGACTTGAAAAAGATGTCCGTGGAATCTTCTGGAGAAACATGCCATTCCCAAAAGAATTAAAAGAAGAATTAAGAAAACGCTCCCTTGTTTATGATGAATTATGTAAAAAAGATGCCAACCGCGAAATGAGCGACGGATATTAATTTTCTGATTGCCCTATTCACCACTTAGGGCAATTACAGGATCCAATTTTGCGGCTCTACTTGCAGGATTCAAACCAAAAAAGATTCCTACAAATACACTAAAAACAAAAGCAAAAAGACAGGCCCCCCAGTTGATTATAAAATCATTTGATTGAACATATTCAACTGCAAGGCTAATCAAAATTCCAAGAACAATACCCAATATTCCTCCAATTAAAGTAATACTGGCTGATTCTACAAGAAACTGTTGTCTTATATCTGCAGGACTTGCCCCCAGAGCCTTTCTGATTCCAATTTCATTTTTTCTTTCAGTAACAGTTACAATCATAATATTCATAATTCCAATACCGCCAACTAGCAGAGAAATTGCAGCAATAGCAGAAAGCATTATACTCATCGTATTTGTAATTTCACTCATCTGGTCCAGCATTGACTGCATACTTGTAACATTTACTGAACCTTCTGTTCCTGATTCTTTTCTGCAGTAATCTTCCAAAATATCAACTAACTGACTAGCCTTTTGATTTGAAACAGCCTGAACCATTACACTTGAAGCCTGAGGATTTGGCTCAATTTTTTTGGAATAAAAACCTCGGGGTATATAGGCAGAACCATTTTCCATACCTGTAGTCTGGTCGGCAAGAACCCCGATAATTTCAAAACCAAAAGGTACATTACTGGCTACAAGGATTATTTTTTTTCCTACGGCATCTCCCGCTGGGAAAAAGGATTGCGCTGTATCGTGACTTAAAATAATTTTTTGCATACCCTCTTTATCATCAGTTACAGTAAAAAATGAACCTGATTCCAGTTTCATTCCATACATCTCCAGATAACCATATTCAATGGCACTTGTAGAAATTGAAGAAGAAGTTTCTCCATATGTGAGGGTCGAAGGTAAATTATTTTTGTACCAGATTTTCTTTATTCCAGAAACATTATCAAACATATTCTGTCTAAAACTTTCATCAAAAGAAAGTGTAACTGCATCTCTACGCCTTCGCATAAATCCTGAACTTATACTTACAACATCAAGCCCCGCAGTTCCAAAAGTACTTTCAACTTTTTTTGTGGATGCGGCCCCCATACTTGTAATTACAATTACAGATGCTACACCAATAATAATTCCCAAAAGAGAAAGGAAGGTTCTTGTTTTACTTCTTTTAAAATTGTTTATTGCATATAAAAAATCTTCAAACATTGTTCATCTCCTAATTTACAATCTGGCCGTCAAGTATTTTAATACAACGTTCAAGACTCCCGCCTATTCTTGGATCATGAGTTACAATAATTACACTTGTTCCATTTTTTTCGTTGATTTGCCTAAAAAGTTCCATCACCTGATTTCCAGTCTGGCTGTCTAAAGCTCCGGTTGGCTCGTCCGCTAAAAGAATTTTGGGTCTGGTAATCATGGCACGGGCAATTGCAACTCTTTGCTTTTGACCGCCGGAAAGTTCATGCGGTCTATGAAAATTTCTGTCTTTTAACCCAACAGATTCTAAAACTTTAATTGCCCTTTCCATTCTTTCTTTTTTATCAACCTTCTGGTATTTAAGCGGAAGCATAACATTTTCTAAAACTGTCATTGCCGGTATAAGATGATATTGCTGAAAAACAAAGCCAATTGTAATGTTCCTAAGTTGAGCAAGTTCTTTTTCGCTCATAAGAGCTGTTTCTTTACCATCTACTTTAACAATTCCGCTGCTTGGTCTATCCAGACAACCAATCATATTCATACAAGTGGATTTACCAGAACCAGAAGGTCCCATAATTGCGGTAAATTCACCTTCTTGTATTTCAAAGGAAATACCCCTAAGGGCCTGAACCTGATTATCGCCCATAAAATAGGTTTTTACTACATTTTCTAGTTTTACTACTGCATGGCTCATACTTTTACCTTCCGAAAATCAGATTTTTATTACATTCTAGGTGGAGGACCACCAGCACCCATTCCAGGACCTCCGTTACCATGACCACCACGATTTCCCATGTTATTTTTATTCCAGCCGGAAGATTTTGGTTTTGTCAATTGTTTTAAAACTTCTCCGCCATTTAACCCATCCAGAACTTTTACATATTCACTGCCATAACGTTCTACACTAACATTTACATTTTTTCCTGAACGAGCAAGTTCTACATAGGCTTGACCCTTTTCGTCATAAGCAATTGCATAACGAGACACTACAAGATATTCCTGAGTAGGACTAAGTTCAATTTTTCCGGTAAAAGAAAAATATGGTAAAATTTCTTCTGGATAATCATCAATTCTTACTTTTGCCTTTACAATTGTTGCACCTCTTGAAGTAACCTGTCCAATTGCAGGCCAGCCAACTACATAACCAACTACATTTTCGTTCTGCAAAGCTGCAAAAGAAAAAGTAACTTTTTGACCAACTTCAAGTTTACTTACATCAGTTTCTGCAATCTCAACATCTGCTGTAAGATAATCAAGATTTACAAGAGTACCAACAGTATCTTTTGCTTCCAGAGAATCGCCAACAGAAACATCCAGTTGGGCAATTACACCGTCAAAAGTTGCAATAACCTGTCTATCTGCAATTTTCTGTACAAGCGAAAGTCTTTGGGTTTCCATTAATTTTAATTCCCTCTCCGAACCAGAAATTCTTGTTGTAGCCATATCATAATCGTGTTTTGCAAGATTATATTGTTCACTAGTATCATCTAATTGAAGAATTACATCACCTTTTTTAACATAATCTCCTTCCTGAACATAAAGCCCCACTACAGTTCCATCACTTAAGGCCTGTAAAGTTTGTTCCTGAGCCGCCGACACTGTACCAGAAATTTCTATTACATTTTCGTAACTTTCTTGATTTACTGTATAGGTAATATTTTCATTGTCTTTATTTGCCAGAAGTCTTTTGATTAAAAAAAGAGACAAACTGATTAAAACAATTCCCAGCCCTATAAAAAAAACTATTTTTACACTTTTCTTTTTCTGCATTTTAAACTTCCTTATTGGTTTTTAGTAAAATTTTATTCATTCACAAAAAGAGTAATAAGCTCGTTATTGTAAATGATTAGATCAATTTGATTTGTCAAAAGATTTACTTTGTAACTTTTTGCTTCAGATAAGGCCGAAAGATACTGACTTTCTGCAATCAGCCCAAGGTCATAAGCTTCTTTTAACTGAGTAGCAAGACTTTCGTACATTTCGTAAGATTCCTGATAACTAGCCATATTCCATAAAAGTTCTTCAAGTTCCTGAGATTTTTGAATCTTAACTTTTTCATAATTCTTTCTAGCATCTTCTATTGCAAGTAACTCGGCTTCGTCTGTCAGAGCATTAGTTTTATCAGTTATAGATTTTTGAAAAAAATCTGAAGGAGAAAAACTTGCTCCAAAAGTGTAAACTGGATTTTGTCCATTAAGAGGCAAAGAAATTCCACCACTTAAAGAAAGTCCACAAATTGTAGAAGAAAGGCCCGCATCAACTGTGTCAGAATCAGTATCTGAATTATTAAAAGTGTAGCCCCCGTTTGCAGAAAGTGAAAAATATTGATTCACACTTCTAGAAAGGCTGTTGATTTGATAATTCCACAGAGCTTCTTCTATTTCTGAATACTTATCGCTTTCAAAAGTATTTATATCAAGACTTTTAACTTGTGGTAAATCTGAAGGTAACAATTCGTAAAAATCTGTTGAAGAATCAAGCTTAATTTCATAACCACAATCTTTATAAAATAAGATGTAATCATGAATTAAGGACTGAATCATACTTTGAATTTTATGTTGATCCGAAAGGACTTTCATATTAGCCAGTTGATATGTAGAAGAAAGATTTGAATATCCCTTAGCCTTTAGACTTTCAAAATCCATTGTGTCTTCGTAAAGATCACTTTGCATACTGATTATTTCTTGTGTAGCGCTTAATATTTCTTTTAGACTTGTATAAAAATCTATTTCACATTCCAGAGCCTGATTTTCTAAAGCCCTCTTTGCCTTTGTTAAAGTTCGCTGGGCCTTCATCAGATTGATTTTTCTTGTAATTTTACCTGGAGAAAAAATATCAAAAGAAAGATTTAGTTTTGTATCACTAAATTGAGATGAATCTGAAGGATTTTGTTCATCAAGAGTATAATTGCTTGTAGCAGAAATTGTTAAATTTGAAGCCTGAGGAATCTGACCACTTACCCCGGCTGATTTTACAGACAGAGTAGAATTCTGGCCTGTAGTTTTTAAAATTACACTTCCACTAGTAAGATTTACACAAAAGCCATTTTCAATTTTACTTGATTTTAAAGCTAACTGAGCTTTTTCTGCTTCAATAGTAAGATTTTTTAAATCTGAATCATTTTTAAGATAAGAATAAAAAAGATCTTGTGTTGATATTTTTTCAAAGCCAAATAGATTAAAAGTCCCAGTTATAAAAAAGCTGATTGTAGTTAGTAATAAGAGTCTTTTCATTCTATGCTCCCCTAAAATAATTATTCTTTAATTTCAATATAATTATTAAGGGAAGCCAATTCCTTAAGTATAAATTAGCAGTAGATTAGAAATTTCTAAGAATACGACCGGTCAAGGCACGCTTCGCTCAAGGCCTTGACTCGCTCGTTTTCAGGGGTTGTATTAACCCCTAAATACGTCGAGTCAAGGCACGCGTACGCTTAAAGCCTTGACTTCGCCGTTTTTAGGGTTTGTAATAAACCCTAAATAAATTTGCAAAGGTAGATTAAACTACCTGTGTAAATAATTTTATGATATCAGCTCCAGCAGCAAAAGTTCCAAATGATGAACCTAATGAAGAGAGTATAAATACCAGAAGAACTCTTAAGATTCTATTTTTATACCAGCCTTTAAACTTAGAAAGGTCATCCTGTAAATTTTCCATATCAGAAACTTTTGGCTTGCAAACCAGAGCCTGAATTATTCCTGAAACAATTCCAACTCCAATAAATGGACAAAGGGAAGTAAAAGGGGCACTTAAGAAAGAAACAATCACTGTTACAGGGTGTCCCAAAGCCACCACAGTCATAATTGCAGCAGGAATTGAATTCCACAAGAACCAGGAAGAAAGCATTTTAGTTCCAGCCTGAAGACCACCGTAAATAAAACCTGAAACAATAAGGCCAACAATAAGCAGAGGGATAAGCCAGCTTAAAAGTTTTGCTCCAAATGTCTTTTTTGGAACAAAAGCAATCTCCTCTACATCTTCAGAGGCTTGCCCGCTTGCCAATTTTTCCAGGTAGGCCTGTACTCCAGGAAGATGTCCAGCTCCTAAAACAGCAAGAACATTATTTCCATTGCTTGCCCATATTTTACTTGCAAGGTATCTGTCTCTTTCGTCAATTAAAACTTCTTTTACAACAGGCATGTATTCTGATAATTCATTCATCATAGAATCCATTTCGTTGCCCTTTTTAAGATTTTCAATTTCATCTTCTGAGACTTCTTCTTTACTAAAAGCACTTGAAAGCAAAGAAGCTAAAAGTTTGCATTTTCCCCACAAACGATTTTTTGCCCAGGCTCTTTTTAATGTTACCTGAATTGGTCTATCTACCATAACAGTTGGAATATTTAATTCAGCTGCAACATTCATGGCAGTAAGCATTTCCTGTCCAGGTTTTACACCTGTGTTCATGCCCATACGTCTTTGAAAAGAAGCAAGAACTAAATTAGCAAGAAGCATAAAACCTTCGTGATTTT
>CAMGTC010000082.1 GCA_946061765.1 uncultured Treponema sp. | reverse complement strand
CCCAGGAATTGGAATTTTACTCAAAAAATCAGGATTTTTTTAAAATAATAGAAGGTGGAGATTCCAGACAGGATTCAGTTTATAAGGCTCTGGAAGAAGTAAATCATTCTACAGATATAGTTTTAATACATGATGGTGCCAGACCCTTTGTTTCAGAAAGAATCATTATTGAAGGAATTGAACTTGCAATAAAAAATGGAGCCAGTGTTCCAGCTATTACACCAACAGATACACAAAAAGAAATTGATGATAATGGTTTTATAAGTCGACATCTTTGTCGTCAAAAACTTGCATCTGTTCAAACTCCTCAGAATTTTGTCTTTGGAAAATTACTTGAAGCTTATAAAAAGGCCATGCAATCTAATAAAACTTACACAGATGATACAGAAATTTGGGGTGAATATTGTGGCCCAGTCTTAACTTATTCTGGAAGTCCACAGAATATAAAAATAACTTATACACAAGATTTAGAAAAATTAAAATAAGGAAAAACTATGATTAGAGTTGGTCTTGGTTATGATTTACATAGATTAGTTGAAGGTAGAAAACTGCTTTTGGGTGGAGTGGAAATTCCCTTTGATAAAGGTGAAGATGGACATTCAGATGGTGATTTACTTTTACACGCTATTACAGATGCACTTTTGGGAGCCAGTGGACTTGGAGATATAGGTTCTTATTTTCCCCCTGAAGAAGAACAATGGAAGGATGCCGATTCAGCTTTTCTTTTAAAAACTGTTCTCAACGATGTTTACCAGGCTGGCTGGAAAATAGAAAATTTGGATTGTGTTGTAAAACTTGAAAAACCAAAATTTATTCCATACAGACAGAAAGTTATTAATTCTATTTCATCTATTCTGGAAATAAATTCTGAACAGGTCTTTGTTAAAGCAAAAACGGGAGAGAAACTCCCTCCCGTTGGTACAAGTCAGGCAATAGAAGCCTATGTTGTTTGTCTATTATCTAAAGATTTGTAATTTTTTAATTTGGATTTGTATCAAGTAATAACTCAATTTCATTTTCTGTTCTGTGGAATCTTTCAGAAAGTTCTTTAACAGACCAGCCATCTCTTCTAAGTGCTCTTATAGATTCTCTTTCGCTTGGAGAAATTGAAGAGTTATCATATGGTCCAATCTTATCTTTTGCGTCAATCATTTTAAGAGTATTAAACTTTTCTGTAACTCGTTTTTCCAATTCCTGGAGACTAATAGAAGCTTTTGTAATTCCGTTTTTAGCAGAATTCATTTCATCAATTTTGTGCTGAGTTTCTGTTACCAGAGAAGATAAATCTTTTAGTCTACCTATTGCCTCTGTAATCTTAGGTCCATCATTGATGATTTTATCGATATTATTTTGAGTTTCTTTTATTTCCTGAGGTAAAGAAACTATCTGGCGGTTACAATCTTTAATTCTCTGTTCCAGTTCCTGAATTTTTGCAAAGGAAGTATCAACATCTTTTGAAACCCTGTCTATAACTTCACTTTTCTTATCCAGTCTTTCAAATTGTCCTGAAACTTGTACAAGTCTGTCTGTATAATCTTTTACAGTAACCTGCATAGAAGTTAAATCATCATTTGTTGTAGTTAAAGTTTGCATACGACTGTCGATTGTATTTGAAAGTGCAAAAAGTTTACCAAACTGCTGTTCAAGATTTGTAACTCTATTCTTTTGATTTTCAATAACGCTGATTTGTTCTTCAACCTGATCGTTAATCTTTTTCATCGAAAGATACTGGCTGTTAATTCTATTTGCAGTTGTATCAAATTCTTCGAGTTTGGCAAAAGTTTCGTTCAAGGTCTGGAAGTTATTTTCCAGCTGTTTACGCATCTGTTCAGCTTTTTCGTAAAGCTGCATGTTTGATTTTACAGCCTGAAGTTCTTTTGTAATATCGCTTATTGATATCTGAAGATCGTTTGCATCGTTCTGCATTTTCATAATCATATTATTCTGATTAATTCTGTTATTTTCTTCAGCTTCTTTAATTTCTTTTTTCATTGATTCAACAGACTGATTTGTCATTTCATTCTGTTCTTCAATTCTTTCTTTTGTAGCCCTAAGCATTTCGTTGTACATAGACTGAAGTTTAGCGATTATTGTCTGAGAGTGATTTTTATAATCTTCCAGAGACCCCTGAGTTTTTTCTTCTAATTCAGTAATCTTGTCATTAAGAAGATTATGCTGTTCCTGAACAGATTTTTCATATTCATTCATATTCTTCAAAAGACTTTGACCAACTTCATTAATTTTGTTTTCTGAGTTAGCTTTGATTGAATTAATCTGCTCATTGTAGATAGAACTTGTATCATCAAATTGATTTTTGAGCTGCTGTTTCCAAATATTAAATTCAGAAAGTGCTGAATCAATTGCCGAAGAAGATGTATCTTGTCTGGCTTTTATTGCCTCTTCAAATTTGTTCACATCTTCAAGTAACTGGTTTTCTACTTTAGAAAGGCTCTGCTGTACATGTTTAGTATTTGCTTCAAGCTGTTTTCTAAGTTCATTTTCCGAAATAGAAGATATTTTGTCGATAGAATTATTAGTTTCTGACTTAAATCTTGCAAGATTGTCCTTAATGTCTGCCAGACTTGTTTCTAATTCCATCTTTGAATCTTCCAGAGTCTTAGAAACTCTTTCGTACTGCTCATTTGATTTTTTTGTCATTGCAGAGATATTTGACTTAAGTTCAGAAAGGTAATTTTCTTCAAGTTCTTTTCTTGAAACTTCGTAATTTTGAGCAAGTTTTAAGATTTTCTGGTCAAGATTTCGTTTCCATTCATCAAGTTCTGTTTCAACCTGATTATTTTTTGTAGAAAGATTCTGTTCAAAGTTTGCTTCGAATTCCTGGAGTTTAGCGCTCATATTTCCTGTTGCAGAATCTTTGAGGGCATCAAGAGAAGAATTGATTTCGTTGATTTTATTTTCAACAGCTTTAGCATCTTCTTTAATTCTGTTAGCGAAGTCTTCGTGTTTTTCTTTCTGAAGGTTAGTAAAGTTATCAAAAGAAGTTAATACACGGTTTTGAACTTCGGACATGGCACTCTTTAGGGATTTTTCCAAAGTATCAATATCTGACTGTGAAATTGCAAGTTTTGACAGTTTGTATTCAATATCTTTTTTATACTGATTAAGTTCTTCATCAACTTCTTCAAGAATATTTAAGTGTTTTACTTCACTTTCGTTTACAGCATTACGAACTGAATCTGTAATGATTTTTGAAAGGCCATTGAGTTTGATGTTTGTTTCGTTCTGGAAATTTTCGATATTCGAATTAACTTCCATAATTTTTCTGTCCAAATCAGGCTTTAACTCTTCAGTTCTTCTTACAGCCTGATCATATTCCCTCTGAATTTTTTCAAGAGATTCCTGGGCAGACTGAACAGATTTATTTGTCTGGTTGATAACACTTGAAAGGGTAGAAGAAAGGGAATCCTGCATATCTGTGATATTGCTTCTTAATTCCTGGTTTCTTTCGTTGTAATCCTTCATGTTGTTATCAATTTCGTCGCGTAAACTTTCGATTCGGTTGTTAAATTCTTTTTCCAAGGCTCCAACCTGTTCCAGTTTATTTGAGAATGTATTTGTAAATGCGCTTAATCTTGTCTGGTAGTCTTGGGTAATCTCTTTATAATCTCCATCAGATTTTGCTTTGATTGCAGCTATTTTGTTTTCGATTTCTGCGGCAATTTTATTAAGAGTATTTTCTCTGTCTGTAACCATCTTAGAAAGTTCATCTGAATTTTCTTTTACGATTTTGTCAAACTCCGCTTTTATTAAAGCTTCAATTTCATCAAATCTGGAATTTGTATTTCCTTGGATTTCTGCAAAACGAGAATTTGTACTTTCTTCTATTTTGCTGAATCTTGAATCAGAGAAACCTTCTAACTGAGTTAATCTTGAATTTGTAGAATTTTCAATTTCGGCAAATCTTTGATTTGTAGAGCTTGTAAGTTCTTCAAATCTCTTTTTGCTTTCTTCCTGGAATGCTGTAAATTTCTGAGTGCTTCCGCTGGTCAACTGGTCAATCTTAGCCTGAGTTTCATCAATAATGTCGTTGATTTGTTTTTCGTTCATGCCGGAAATCTGATCAAGTTTCATCTGATTTTCAGATTCAATTGCGGCAATTCTTGAAGAATTTTCGCTTTCGATTTCCTGAATACGTTGTTCATTTTCCTGAGTGATTAAATCAAGTTTCTGCTGACTTGTAGAAATAATTAAGTTGATTTTGTTTTCGTTTTCGTCTGTAAAGGCCTGGAGTTTGCTTTCGTTTTCGTTTGTATACTGAGTGATTAAAGAATCAATTTTTTCTACAAATTTTTTATGTTCTTCTACAAAGCGGTTATTAAAGTCATTAACTTTTTTATTGTTTGTGGCTGTTGCCTGGTCAAAGGCATTATTATATTTCTCAGTGAATTTTTTAAAGTCATCATCAAACTTTGTGGTTAAAGTATTGTATCTTTCGTCATTTTTGCTTTGTAAGTTAGAAATCTGCTGAGAATACTTGTCTTCTATCTTTTTATTGTCCTCTTCAAAGCGGGCTGTAACTTTTGCAATAATACTGTCATTTTTACCGCCGATTGAATCAAGCTGGGCCTGATATTTATCCTGCATAGTTTGAACTTTTTCTGCAAAAACGTTTGAAAGGTCAGTAATTTTTTTGTTGAATTTATCATTTATAGTTAAAAGATTTTGTTTTACATCAGAAATAAGCTTTGTTTCGGCTTCTTTATAATTTTTTACTGTAATTTCGTTTTTCTGGTCAAAGTTAGACTGTAATTGAACTGACTGTTCATCAAGAGATTTTGATAAATCATTAAAGCGGTCGGTAATATCTTTTGAAGCCTGATTGAACTGGTTTGTAAGTTCCTGCTGAAGTTTTGCTGTCTGTTCTTTTAATTCACCCAGGTACTGGTCAGAACGAGCCTGGGCCTGCTGACTAAGATGTGCAAAAGCAGTATTTTCCAGTTTTTCAGCTTTATCTGCAGCCTGATTGTAGACTTCCTGGATATTTTGTTTTATGTAGACCAGAGAATTTTCTGCTTCTGTCTTTGATTTTTGGATTTTTTTTGCAAGTTCCTGGGCGTAGTTTTCGTATTGCTCTAAAAGTTTAGTTCCAACAGCTTTAAGTTGTTCTTCGTTATGAGCAGAAAAGCCTTTTGAAACTTCTGGAATGTGTTTTTCAAGTGCGTCAACAATATTCTGCTGTTTATTTAATCTGGCAGTAAGAGAATTTACAATTCCACTTTCCTTGTGCAGTCTTTCCAGGTTTTCTTCGACATTTACTGTCATTTCGTTAAGTTCGTTCAATAATTTTGAGTAGTGGGAAATTTGATTTTCAATATTATTTACTGTAGAGATGTTGTTTTCTAAAGATTTTACCTTCTGGTCAAATTCTTCGTTCTGTTGTTTAAAAACTTTGATTGCTGCGTTTGCCTGAGTCTGTTGTGCTTTGAAATCACTTATTATTGCGTTAAATTCTGATTTGTAGGTTTGAATCATTTCTTTTAGTTCTGTCTGTCTTTTATCAGCATAACGTCTTACACTGTCCATAGAGTTGTTGCTTTTGTTTAATTTCTGGAAATACAAAGAAATTCCAATTGATGCAACAATTGAAAAGAGAATTGCAATTGCTAAAGTCATTTTTTAATCCCACCCAATTAAAAATTTGATTTATTTATTAAATTATTTTTTTTCTTTTAATAACTGACACTTTAACTGATTGTAGCTGTTAAACGTGATGTCAGCCTCTTTTGATTTTTTCCCAAATCTTTGAATTACCGGATAAACAATCCATGCAGTTTTCATTCCGGCATTTTTTGCTCCAAGAATGTCATACTTATGATTATTTCCAACATAAAGAATTTCTTCTGCAGGTAAATGTAGTTCTTCCGCTAATTTTTCGAATGGCAGCTTTGAAGGTTTTATAGCACCGCTGTCTTCGGACCACAAAGTAACATCGCACATTTCTTTAATACCCCAGATATCCCCTTTTTGTTCTGGTGGTAAATCAGACATAAGTGCAATTTTCATACCTTTTGCTTTTAATTCAGAAATTAAATCAACAACTCCGTGGCAGGGTTTAATTTTTTTGAAGTACTTTTTGAGTCCATCATGAATTGTGTTTTTTAATGTTTTTTCAGCCTGCTCAAGAGGTTGTTTTAAACTTTTTGAGAATATGTTTAATTGTTCCTGCTTAAAATTATTCAGAGGTTTACTTTGATGATGCATTGCATTTCTTGCTTTTCTGTAACTTAGAAAAATTTTTGAATGACGTAATACATAAGGTAAAACTCTAATTGTAAGTCTATGACTTCTATAAAGAGTTCCATCAACATCAAAAGCGACTGCCTTAATTTCACCTAAATCTTCAATAAACACGGAAATATTATACTATAAATATAAGAATTGGTCATTATTAAATTGGGCAATATCAGGGCAATATTAAATTTGCGCTTCTTCGTGAAGACTGTCTAAACGGCTTAATCTTTCTTTATCTGGACTAATGCAAAGATTTTTTTCTTGTGTAGGAATTACCAGTCCTTTTGGGCCGTTTTTTGCCCTTCTTAGATATTTTACCTGAGTGTAATATAAATCAACTTTAGTATTTTTGCGAGCTTTTGAATAATAAACTGCAAGGTTTGCGGCATCCAGAAGAATATTCAAAGGTACAGTTTTGCCTTTTTGACTTTTTATAAAGACATAACCACCCGGAAAATCTCTAACATGAAGCCATAAATCCTGACCTTTTACATAATGTCTTAAAAGTTCGTCATTTTCGTTTGCATCCCGACCAACAAGTATGTACCAGCCCTCCACAGTGTAATCAAGTCCAGGGTGGCCCTTGTCTTTCTTTTGACTTGGAGTTGAATCCCGTCTTAACATCTGCTCAATTTTTACAGGATTTTTTTCGTTTAAAATGTCTTGATAAAGCTTATCCAGTTTTTCGATTTGTTTTTCTGCAATTTCAATGTCGTGTTTTAATTCTTCCGAGCCTGAAATTGCCTTTTTATAATTCTTGTAATATTCAGAGGCGTTTTCCTGGGCATTTTTATTTGGATCTATAAGGATTTTTACAGTTTTACCACTTTCATAATCCTGACATTCAAGATATTTTGATGAAGGATTGATTAAATAGCTGTAGGATAAAATCAAATCTCCCTGATGTTTTAATTGCTGGGCGTTAGCAAAAGAATCAACTTTTTTCTTAAGATTTTCCAAAGCGGCCATTCTTTTTGAATGATTTACGTTATACCATTTTTCTGCTTTTTCCAGTAAAGACTGACGGCTTAAACTAGAAGCGTGTTCCGAATACCAGTAATCAACAAATTGATTAAAAGTTTTTATGTAGGAAAGTTGATTTTCCCCATTTTGATTTTCTTCTTCCTGCTGAATTTCTTGTAAAATTTCATGCCAGTTTCGGACTGGGAATTTTTCCTGGGCCTGTGTTAATTTTTCTTCAATTATGGCAGGGGGAATAAAGGTTTCTCCCTTCATTTCGTATTTTTCAGGCCGGCGAAACATCGAATCTAAAACAAAATCATTCTGGTCGCATAGAATAATATTTGCAGCGTTATTCCACAATCTTATGTACATGTTAAAATTTTCTTCCTGACTGTGGGATAATTTTAAGTGAATAACTCTTTCTAAACCTATCTGTTTGCAATAATTAATTCTGCAGCCTTTAATTCTTGAACGCAGAAATTCCATAAAACGCAGGGGCTTATCATTTTTACTGATTTTTCTGCGGGTTTCGTTAATTCTAACAGAATTTTGAGCTGTACAAAGAAGAATAGTTTTAGCACTACCTTCTTTGTATGTATAAAAGGCCAGAGTGTCATACCCAGGTTGAATAATATCTTGAATAAAGGCACCTTCTAAATCGAGTTCATTTAAAATTAAATTGATTTCGTTGCAGTTTAAACTCATTTTTTTTCCAGGTTTATTTTTTCTTACCCAAATATGCTTCTCTAACCTGTGGATTAGCCATTACTTCTGAACCGCTTCCTGTAAGAACTATTTCTCCAGTTTCAATTACATAGGCTATGTCTGCTGTTTTAAGAGCCATATTTGCATTCTGTTCAATCAAAAGAACTGTAACTCCTGTTTTGTTGATTTCTTTAATGATGTCAAAAATCTGTTGAACAATGAGTGGAGCAAGTCCTAAGGATGGTTCATCAAGCATTAAAAGGCTAGGACGACTCATCAAGGCTCTACCTACAGCCAGCATCTGCTGTTCGCCACCGGAAAGTGTACCGGCCAGCTGCCAGGAACGTTCTTCCAGTCTAGGAAAGAGCTGGTAAACCCATTTCAGGTCTTTTTCTATTTCTTTTTTATCATTTCTAAGGTAGGAACCAATTTTAAGATTTTCCTGTACAGTCAAATCTGTAAATACTCTTCTTCCTTCAGGAGAAAGAGCTATTTTTTCGTTACAAACTTTGTTAATTGGAAGTCCAAGTAATTCTTTTCCGTTGAATGTAATACTTCCACTTTCGGCTTTTACAAGACCGCTGATTGTTCTTAGGAGAGTGGATTTTCCAGCTCCATTTGCTCCAATCAAAGTTACGATTTTTCCGTCTGGAACATCAATGTTTACTCCTCTAAGAGCTTTAATTCCACCGTAAGAAACGTGTAAATCTTTAATCTGTAACATTAGTTCACCTCGCTTTCGCCAAGATAAGCAGCTATAACTTCTGGATTATTCTGTACTTCTTCAGGATTTCCCTGTGCAATTAAGGCTCCAAAGTTCAAAACGTAAATTCTGTCAGAAATATCCATTACCAAATCCATGTGATGTTCAATCATAAAAACTGTCAGGTGAAAATCATCTCGAATTTTGCGAATAAAATCAGTTAATTCTGCAGTTTCCTGAGGATTCATACCGGCAGCAGGTTCGTCCAGTAACAAAAGACTTGGATTTGTAGCCAGAGCACGGGCAATTTCAAGACGTCTTTGTAAACCATAAGGCAGGGAAGTACAGATTTCGTCTTTTACATCGTATAAGTCAAGAATTTTCAGCAATTCTTCAACTTCTTTACGCTGTTCATTTTCTTCTTTCCAGTTCAATCTAAAGGTTGCAGAAAATACGTTAGAAGATCTTCTTAAATGTTTTGCAATCAGGATATTTGTGAATACAGTTTGACTTTTCCACAAGCGAATATTTTGAAAAGTTCTTGCAATTCCAAGTTTTGTAATTTTATCAGGAGTTGGTTCAAGATGATGAGTAAATTTACCCTTATCAAGACCCGAGTAGAGTTTTTTCATTTTTCCACGAGGGTAATTTTCTACAATTTTGTTCCCGTTAAAATAAACAGCCCCGTTGGATGGAGCATAAACTCCGGTAACAACATTAAATGCTGTTGTTTTTCCAGCTCCGTTTGGACCTATTAAAGAAACAATTTCGCCTTTATTTACTTCAAGACTTAAATCATTTACAGCCACAACACCACCAAACTGCATTGTGACATTTTCCATTTTTAATACGTTTTCACTCATTTTTGTCATCCTTATTCAGCAGCTTTCTGGTCTGTATTTTTATTTTTCCTAAATCTGGAAGGCAGGTTTTTAAAGAATTTTATTATGCCTCCCATATTAAATTCATGTTCTCCCATAATTCCTTTCTGGTAAAAAAGAACTATAATCATAATTACAACAGAAAATACAACTTTTCTAAATCCAGGTCGCAAAATCTGAAGTGGAGTAAAATTTAAGTTTGCATTATCTAAAAATCTTAACCACCATTCAGAACAGGCGATAAAAAGGAATGATGAAATACAAGACCCTGTTACAGAACCAATTCCTCCAATTACAACAATTAAAAGAATTTCATAAGTCATTGCAGATTTAAACTGACTGGCCTGAATTGTAGTCTGGAACATGGCAAGTAAAGCTCCTGAAACTCCTGCAAAAAATGATGA
Source organism: uncultured Treponema sp. (assembly GCA_946061765.1). Lineage (GTDB taxonomy): Bacteria > Spirochaetota > Spirochaetia > Treponematales > Treponemataceae > Treponema_D. The sequence goes on along the minus strand of CAMGTC010000082.1, from coordinate 337 downwards.
AATTGTAAAGGCAAGTCGTTTGTGGTGGGCAAGATTTATACCCATGGCCTCGGCAGCAACTTCATCGTCGCGAATAGCCTTAAAGGCTCGTCCGTAAGTTGAATTAATCAAAAGAACAATAATGGCAATACATACACCGCTTACCGCAAAATAGAAGAGTGTAGAGCGGTAAACAGGATATTTTCTCAAAAGATTAGAGCCGTTTGTAATAACTCCTAATTTATCCCACTGAAAAATAGCCCTGATGATTTCTGCAAAACCCAAAGTTGCAATGGCAAGGTAGTCAGATTTTAATTTAAGAACAGGAAGTCCAATCAAACAGGCAAAAAGTGCTGCA
>CAMGTC010000081.1 GCA_946061765.1 uncultured Treponema sp. | reverse complement strand
GGTTTTCCTACTGGCTGCCAAGAAGCTGACCAGAAATCACCATCTTCCTGATCACGGAGATAGAAATAACGTCCTGGCTGATCCATTGGAACAGCATTAAAACGAAGACGCATAAAACGTCCCTGAGCACCTGACTTATAAAAGCCATAACCGCCGGCATTATTTGTAATGACAGCACCATAAACAGTCGAACCAAGATAGTTACTCCAAGAAGTTGGAGTGTCGGGGCGAGTGATGACATATTCTGCCTTGTCATCGTCGAAATAACCAAATTTCATTGAATACCTCAATTTGTAAAATTGAATTGCTAGCGATTTACGCAACTTTTTAGCAATTATTTATCTTCACATTATAGGAGTTAAGAGGATTATTATCAATGTAAAATTTATAGGAGAAAATTGTAAAAATCTATACGAAAAGAGTAATTATCCCCTAAGAGCCTACATTTTTGAAAGGTAATTATTTAAAATTACTGTGGCTTCTTTTGGATTTGCCTTTCCGTGTGACTGCTTCATTACCTGTCCCATAAGCCATCCAACAACATTTGTTTTTCCACTCTTAAAGTCTTCAATAGCCTTTGGATTTGCAGCAATTACTTCCTGTACAATCTTATCAATTTCACCAAGGTCACTTACAACTTCGTAGCCCTTTTCTTTGATAATTTCTGATGGTTTTTTGTTTGTTTCCATCATAACAGCAAAAACTTCTTTTCCCTGTTTAGAAGTAATTTTTCCTGTTTCCAGAGCATCTGAAAGTTCTGCAATATGTTTAGGTGTAATTTCTACATCATTAATTGTCTTCTTTTCTTCATTTAAAACTGCAAGCAATTCTGCAAGAATAAGATTTACAGTCTTTTTAGGATTTTTAGAAGCTTTTGCGGCGTCTTCAAAGAAAGTTGCCAAATCTTTTGTAGATGTAATTGTTTCTACATCAAAATCTGACATACCATATTCTCTCTTATAACGCTGACGTTTAGCTTCAGGAAGTTCTCCAACCTGTTTAAGAGCATTTGCAATTAATTCTTCGCTTACTGTAAAAGGTTTGATATCAGGTTCAACAACAAAACGGTAATCAACAAAAGAGTTCTTTGTACGCATAATCTGTGTAACACCCTTTTCTTCATCCCAGTTCATTGTATTTTTATAACCTGCAACAAATTCCTGACGATTTTCCTGGAATTCTTTAAGTTGTCTCTGAGCTTCGTAAGTACATGCTTCTCGAATAGATTTAAATGAGTTGAGGTTCTTAATTTCTGAAATTGGTGTGTGATAAAGTTTTCCATCTTCCCAAATATTAAGGTTGATATTGGCATCACAACGCATATTTCCTTCTTCAAGATTACCATTTGTTACTTTTACATAACGAAGTATTTCCTGAACAGTCTGCATAAATAAAGCGGCTTCATCAGGAGAAGTCATATCTGGTTTAGTTACAATTTCAATAAGAGGCGTTCCACAGCGGTTATAATCAATGTAAGAGTGAGCTCCCTGCAAGTGTAAAGATTTACCTACGTCTTCCTCAAGGTGAATTCTTTCTACTCTGACACGACGATATTTTTGGCCATTATTTTCGATAATACAATCCTGTCCTTTAAAATTCTGAGGACGGCATTTTTCTCCACCAGGCTGCTCATCTTTTGGGAAAGAACGGAAAGGTAAATCTACATATCCATCGGTACAAAGAGGAATATCATACTGAGTAATCTGATATCCTTTTGCCAAGTCTGGATAAAAATAGTGTTTTCTATCGAATTTTGTATAGCGGGCAATTTTACAATTTAAGGCCTGACCTGCAACTGCACCAAGTTCAACATAACCTTTAGAAATACGAGGCATAGCACCAGGTAGTCCAAGACAAACAGGACATACACGAGTATCTGGCATTCCTCCATATTTATTTTCACAAGCACAGAAGGCCTTTGTTTTTGTTAAAAGCTGAGTATGAATTTCACAACCAATTACAATTTCCCACTTATCAATCATTTCAATTTCCTTAAAGCGACATTTTGCTAACAATTATAGTGAAAAAAAAAGTAAATCACAATATGACAGAGAAATTATACAGGGCTTCCGCATTATAAACAAAAATCCGATTTTTTGGCTCCCAGTCACGGTTGCGTGATTCAAAACAGCCTGCTTTTTCTGGAATGTGCCTGATCCCCCCGTTAAAAACGCTCAAAAATATGAGGTAACATTTCATCTGTAAAGCCAGGATCATTATCTTCTCATTACCGTAAAGAGATTTTTTTATCTTTTACATAAGATATAACCGCTACCTCTTACAGTTTTAATAAATTCTTCTTTAGAAATTGCAGAAAATTTAGATCGCAAATAACCTACATAAACGTCAATTGTATTTTCATCAATGTAATAATCTTTTCCCCAAATAGCATCAATCAAATCTGAACGGGAAAGTACCTTACCTGGATTTTCCATAAAGAATTTAAGTAAGAAATATTCAGTTTTAGAAAGTTTTAAGTCCTGGCCTTCTACTTTTATGCCCATACTCTGTAGATTTAACTCAAGATTTTTATATTTGATTACAGAGTCTTTTGAACTTCCGTACGAAGCCCTGCGGAGTAAAGCATTAATTCTGGCCAGCAGCTCTTCTATTTCATAAGGTTTTACAATGTAATCATCAGCACCTTCATTCAAAGCGTTGATTTTATCAATTGTGTCGCCCCTTGCAGTTTCTACAATGATTGGAACAGTAGAAGTTTTTCTAATTCTACGTAAAACTTCAATTCCATTTAATTCAGGAATCATTAGATCAAGTAATATTAAATCTGGATTTTCTTCATCAAAACATTCCAAAGCCTGACGTCCGCTTTCGGCAAGAACAGTTTCAAACCCTTCGTGTTTTAATTCAAGTATTATATAGTCGCTAATTCCTTTATCATCTTCAACAATAAGAATTTTAGACATAAACACACTCCTCCATTAATTAGATTCAATGTATTGCAGAGTTAAAAATAAAAGAGTTTATTTTTCCTCCATCAATTGAAGTAACATTAAGCATCTCTATTTCTTTTACATCTGCTAAAGATTTTTCATCTATAAATATTTTAACAGAATCTGAATTTTTGTTAAAACTTATTTTCATTTTTGTGTGATTTTTCCACATATATCAAAATATTATCTTTAGTAATAGATTTTGGATTTACACTTTGATTAAAATTCAATTTTATCTCTATTCTTTCTTCTGTATTGTTAAATGAATAGGAAGTTAGAGATATAGCAGAGTTTGAAACAACTTTTCTATTTCCAGCGGTAATTTATTATGTCATTCGGTAAAACAGAAAGATTATCTGTATTTGATTTTTACCAGACGAGTTTTAGTCATCTACTGTAAGTCTTGCAGACACTCTCTACATTGATCTTACAATTCCAGCTTACTCAACCGATGGTTCAATAGGTTGTACCGCAGCGTGCTCGACCCGCTTTCGGCTACGAACCTATGTTATGCTTTTTTATATTACAATTTCATTTAATATACTTTTACTTTGTTTTCTTAAATTAAAAGCCAGTCTAACTTTATCTCCGATTTCGGTTATTTCATTTTCTGATGGAATATAAACTAAAATATTAGAAAAATCTTTATCTGAAATAGTTGGAATTGCAGCTCCTGTTCTATACAGTTTAATCTGCTTACGGAACATATCGGTACTAAAAAAATATAATAAATAATACAAATCAATTTTAGGATTTCTTAACACTCTAAATCCATTAGTACATATTGCACCTTGAAATTCATCATTTACCAAAGCTGTAATATGTTTTTCGGAACCTATTGAATTTCCTGCAACAGAAGTAATAATATCATTTTCTTTCAATTCAAAAGATGCTCTACTTGGTAATTCAAAAACTTTCAATTTTGATGAATTAATTATCTCAAATGATTTAGTATTTACGTCAGATAATTCAACATAATCAACCAGTTCTGCTTTATTTTTTAACTTTGAACTTTTTACTTTTACTATATCTACTAATTCTGATAATTTTTTTGAGTGACCATCAAATTTCGTAAAAAATTCTTTATTTTCTGGCATATAGAAATTATAATCCCATCGATCTTTTAATTCACTATATTTTATTGAATATGAATTATTTGATTTTACAAATCCATTTTTTAAGAATTCTTGATAGTCATTTAATACTTCTGAAAAATCTTCATCAATCACATACTGACCATTAGACTCTATTAGATTTCCATTATCATCATGTTTAAATGTAGGCGAAGCATTTTTATTTCCGTTATATCCAAGTTTTGTTATTTTTCCAAAGAATATATTATAATCTTCCTCTAAACAATTATGAGTTTTTTTCTGAATGAAAAGCAAAGATGTTTTTATTCCTGTACCATATGGAATGAATGTTTCTTGCGGCAATGTGACAATACCTAAAATTTTAGCATTTGTTTTTATAAACTGCCTTAAGTAATTGAGGGATGGATTCTCAAAATGTCCATTTGGGAGCACTATAGCCATTTTTCCATTTTCTTTTAACAAATTCAAACATTGTTCTACAAAAAGTATCTCAGAACTTTGGCCTGATTGTAATGTGTTTGTAACTATATACTGGTTTCCTTTTTCTATCCATTTGTGCCCAAGTTTATACCGAGCCAATATTGAAGTATTTGTTATTTTACCAGATGCCCCAAAAGGCGGATTTGTTAAAATATTGTCAATTCCACATTTACAATCGGGATTTTTTTCAGAAATTAATAATTTTAAACTGTCTGCATCATCTAATGAATTTTGTACTTCTATATTGTTATTTATATTAGCTTCTAGTAAAAACTTCATTTTTGAAATTTTTACTATATCTTTGTTTATATCAAAACCAAAAATGTATTTTCCAATTTCCTCGTTTAAATTAAGAGCTTCATTTTCACGAATATAATTTAGCGCAGAATATAAAAACCCCCCGCTACCACAACAAGGATCAATTATTGTTTCGTATGCTTTTGGATTAATAAATTTTACGCAAAAATCAATTACAGGGGTTGGTGTAAAAAATTGACCATTTGCTTCTTTATCTTTGTGGGACAAAAATTTTTGAAATGCTAAGCCTTTTGCATCTTTTGATGACTCTGTAAGTTTTATTTCATGCAATTTGTTAACAATGAAAGCTAATGTATTTTGAGTCAAATTAATTTTTTCATTAGAATCAAAAATTGTTGAATATTCTTTTTTTGTTTTAGAAAATAATTCATCTATTCGATTTGAAAAACAGTTTCTTTGGGAATTATTTATAACTTTGTATTCTTCAGGTGAGATAAAAAATAAACCAAGTTTGTTATTTTCATCATACATTTTAGCAAATAAAACTTTTATAAATTCATTAAGTGTTTGCTGAGGAGTTAATCCTTCATTTGCATAAATATAATCATGAATTTCCTCAAATTTTCTTAATAGCATATCTTCGTTAAAATCTTTCATAAGACCTTCCTTTTTATGAAAGAGATTTTATCACGTATGTGATAGTTATTCAACACATATGTGATAAATAATTATTTTGCAGATTTTCTATAATCGAGTTGAGTTTCATCCATTTCTCTTGGAACAGGCCGTGTCTCTGATATACATTTATCCAAATCGTCATACCATGGTTTTAACAAAGGATGTCTTTGATAGTTATCTATTGAAAGTAATATATCTACTGTGTAGTTTTGTTGTAAATGATTGGGAGATTTTGCTTGTGCATTTAAATTTTGACTATTTACAAAAACGAACTCATGTTTACCGGTTCTGATAAATAGGTCTAAACACAGAATATTGAATTCATCTTTTAGTGGTCCTGAACTTTTTATTCCAAGTTTATCTATCCTTTGTGATGGCATGTGGGTTTGAATTAACCTGACAGGTGCTCGCAGTTCCGCATAAGCTTCTTTTGAAAATGCATCTTCATCAAATGTATCGAGCCACCGTTTAATGTCCATTTCTGAGTGCCAATACTTTGTTAAATCAGGAACACCAGGTCCAGGATTTTCTCTTAACCAAGAAAATGCTGGGAAATTAGAATAATGGGGCTTTACTTGTTGATATCCAATATATCCTTTCGTATAAAGCTCATTTATATGAGGATTTCGTGAAATAGAATGTTTTCTCAAATAGGTAATTAAACTATTTTTCTTAATAAGTCCTGCTCGATCTTCAGAATTAGATTTTACGCTTTTACACTCTATAACATACCATTTATTTTCTGTAATACCTTTCTTTCGAATATAAAAATCTCCTCGGGCTTCATCGGTCTTTGCATTGTTTCCACCTTCAGGCTTTTCTTTAATTCTATAAACTTCATACCCCTTGTTTTCTGCATATTTCTTAAATAATTGTTCTCCAATAGCTCCTAATATGTAACCATCAGCACCTGGGCTGTTCTTAATTATTTCAAAAAAATCATGTTTAGAGATTCCAAATCTTTTCTGTATATACTCTTCACTTTCTACTTCATTCATATAACTAATATAGCTTATTATAATTATCCACACCAGTGGCGTGTGAGCATAACAAATTTACATCTATAACAGACGGAAATGAATTTGAATGATGTAGATATTTCCCCAATAATTATTTTGGAAGAGGCGGAAGCACTTCACTCTTTGGAACAAGTACATCAACTTCAAGTTATGTTTACACAAAGTCTAGTGCAAGCAATAGCGGTGCTCAGGAAGGTTGTCATACAAATAATGGTTCTAATTCTAATAATGATATTAAATTAGCATCCCAAATTTTTTATAAACGACTCTCCTTTGTGCAGTGTATGTCGTTGGCAAGCACTGCCTTTCTTTTATTTTTCCCAGGCATCATATTTTTCGCATTCCAGAATTTCTCTGGCTTTTTTTACTCTTTCAGGATCTGGACTTTTTGTTTCGCTCAGAGGGTATTCAATTCCTAGTTCCTTATATTTAATCATACCTAAACTGTGATAAGGTAAAACTTCTACCCTTTCTACATTGTGTAGACTTCGTATAAAATCGCGGGTTTGAATTAAATACTGGTCGTTATCTGTATAACCAGGTACCAGAACATGACGAATCCAGATAGGCTTATTAATTTCATCCAGATAGCGGAACATTTTTTCTACATTTTTACGAGTGTGCCCTGTAAGCTTTATGTGTTCTTCTTCATTAATATGCTTAATATCCATCAAAAGAATATCTGTTACATCCATCAGTTTTTTAAATTTTTCGAACCATGGCCCCTGATCTGTAAAAGGACCTCCGGCTGTATCTATACAAGTATTGATATTTCTTTTTTTACATTCAGTAAAAAATTCAATTAAAAAATCAATTTGAAGCAGAGGTTCTCCACCACTTACAGTTACTCCACCTTTTTTTCCCCAGTAAGAACGATAAGATTCTATCTGATTAACAAGCTCTACAGCTTCATATTCCTTTCCATCTTTTAAAATCCAGGTATCCGGATTATGACAATAAAGACATCTAAAATTACAGCCAGAAAGAAAGACTATATAACGACTTCCAGGACCATCTACACAACCAAAACTTTCTAATTTATTAACATAACCTTTCATTTTCTGCCCCCTTTTTTACCACTTTCAATAAAATTCATATGTGCAATATCTTTACGGGACAAACGTTTTTGCCCCAGTTTAATTTCTTGATTCTTATTGTTATTCTTTTTGCCTTCTGTAAGAGAAGCCCAAATTGCCTTTTTGGCATGTAAATCACCTTTTTTTACATATTCAATCCACTCTTCCGGCTCTGGAACTTCAAATTTCATGTGTTCTCCCGTAAATGGATGATTAAATTCTAAAGTTCTTGCATGAAGACACAATCTTCCAAAAGGATCAGTTTGAGCTCTGTGTTCTTCATCCCCTGCCAGTGGATAAGAATGAGCTGCCAGATGAGCTCTGATTTGATTTTTTTTACCAGTATCAAGTGACAGTTCAAATAAAACATGACTTGGACCAATTTCAAGCATTTTATAATGAGTTCTTGCCATTACTGTTTTAAATTCCTTTCCATTTTTATCATGGTCACCTTTTTTAGGAACAAAACCAACATTATGAGCATTCTGAGCCAGAGGATCATCAATAATTCCACTTAAAGTTAAATCTGATTTGTATTTTGGTTTTTCGGCTACAGCATGATAAAGTCTTTCGGTTACCATTTGATGCCAGGTATCCATAATTACTTTTTGAGCCTGTTCTGTAAGGGCAAACATCATTACGCCACTTGTATCTCTATCTAACCGATGAACTACATAAGGTTTGTGTTGATTATTTACACTACCCTGTTTTCGCAAAATATTTTCCAAAAGCTGCTGAGCTGTTCTTGCTTTACTACCAGGATAAGGTACACTTAAAAGTCCACTTGCTTTATTAATTACACAAATCCACTGATCCTGATATAAAATCTCGATTTTTTCACGACCATAATCGGCCTTGTGTTCTCTTTTATATTGAGTTGATTCTTTTATCATCTTTTTATTCCTCTTACATTTCATCAGCAAGCTGAAAAGGACTCTCCACTATAAAATCTGCACCGGCTTTTTCCAACTCTTCTTTACTTCCAAATCCAAATAAAACTCCACAGGATTTTATTCCATTAGCCTTTGCTCCTATTACATCGTAATTTCTGTCTCCAATCATCAAAACTTTAGATTTATCGGGATTTCCACATGTTTTTAATGCATATTCAATTACCTGTGCTTTTTCACTTCTTGATTCATCACCATTACTACCACAAATATAATCAAAATATTCATCAAGGTGAAAATATTCAATTATAATTTTTGCATATTTTTCAGGTTTAGAAGTAGCAACTAAAAGTTTTTTACCCTTTTCTTTTAACTTTTTCAGCATTTCTTCTATTCCAGGATATACTTTATTTTCAAAAATTCCCTTTGAAGAAAAATATTCCCGGTAAACTTTTACGGCATTGTCAGCTTCTAACTTATCCATTCCATAATCTTTTTGAAAAACTTCGAGTAATGGAGGTCCAATATATTTTCGTAAACAAGAATCTTCTGGGACTTTTAAAGATAATTTTGTAAGAGCATATTTAAATGAATTAATTATACCCAAAGAAGAATCTGTAAGGGTTCCATCCAAATCAAAGAAGTAATATTCAAACATGCCAATAGACTAACATTTTTTAAGAAAGAATTCGACTTTAATTCAAAATTTTTTATCAGACAAAAATAATTTTTTGATGTAAGTTAAACTAAAAGGGTCCTCCACTTAATGGAAGACCCCTTTATAAACTAATTAAAATCTAATTAGAGAACTGCGTGACAAGTTCTTGCGATAACATCATCCTGCTGTTCTTTTGTAAGGTTGATAAATCTTACAGCGTATCCAGACACACGTACTGTGAAGTTAGCATATTCAGGTTTTTCTGGATGTGCCTGACAATCCTTAAGTTTTTCTACACCAAATACGTTTACGTTCAAGTGATGTGCTCCCTTAGAGAAGTATCCGTCAAGTACATTTACAAGGTTATCAATTCTTTCTTTATCATCATGTCCAAGAGCAGATGGGTTAATTGTCTGAGTATTAGAAATACCATCCAAAGCATAATGATATGGAAGTTTAGCAACAGAGTTCAAAGAAGCAATCAAGCCCTTTGTTTCTGCACCGTAAGATGGGTTAGCACCTGGTGAGAATGGAGCTTTTGCTGGACGTCCATCAGGAAGAGCACCTGTAGCCTTACCGTAAACAACGTTAGAAGTAATTGTAAGGATAGAAGTTGTTGGTTCAGCATTACGATATGTAGGATGTTTCTTAATCATGTTCATGAATGTCTTAAGTAACCATACAGCGATTTCATCTGCACGTTCATCATCCTGTCCGTAACGTGGGAAGTCACCTTCAATCTGGAAATCTTTAACAAGAGTACAGTGATCAATAACGTTTCCAGCTTTGTCTGTAACATCTACTTCTTCACGAATAACTTTTACTTTTGCATATTTCATAGCAGAAAGTGAATCTACTACGTGAGAGAAACCTGCAATACCTGTAGCAAATGTACGTTTAACATCTGTATCTTCAAGAGCAAGTTCTGCTGCTTCATAATAATATTTATCGTGCATGTAGTGGATAGCGTTCAATACATTTACATATATATCAGCCAACCATTCAAGCATTGCCGTATATTTGCGTACAACTTCTGGGTAGTTAGAAGCATCAATAACATCAGCTGTGATTGGTGCAAATTCTGGACCAATCTGAACACCCTTCTTAAGTCCTTCATCACGTCCACCATTGAAAGCATAAAGTAAAGCTTTAGCCAAGTTAGCACGAGCTCCGAAGAACTGCATTTCTTTACCTGTCTGTGTAGCAGATACA
>CAMGTC010000080.1 GCA_946061765.1 uncultured Treponema sp. | reverse complement strand
TTTCAGAACGTTCTGTCTGCTGAATAAAAACTGTACCATCACTTGAAAAATCACCAATACTTTCGAGAATCAGCTTTGAACCATTATCTTTACAGAGGAAAATACTCATCACATAATTGCCGTTATCGCCAATTCCCTGATAAATCAAACAAGTTCTGTGATCCCCAATAATATCCATTCCTGAATAAGAGAATGTCTTTGTTTTTGAAAAAGGAGTTAAAAGCTGATCAAGTCTAAGATAGCTGCCGTCTTTTGGATTATAAATACCAGGTATGAGCCACATGAATTCAGAACCAACTTTACGAACAAGAACAACTTCGTCATCATAACCATCGTTGTTTAAATCTATAGTCAATGTGCTGATTAATGTTTCTGTAGCATAAAGGGGAACAAATGTTTCGTAAGTTTCTTTTTCTACAGAAGATAATCTGGACTCTTCACTTTCATTTTCGTTTGAATTGGTTGATTTTGGAGTGATTACCTTAGCACGAACAACTGAATTATCTTTATTTTGAAGTATTCTTCTTGTAATATAAAAAGTTCCAGCCAGTATAATAGCAATAAGGACAAATAAAGCCGGAATCAGAAATTGTCTTTTTTTCATAAAAAAAATAATAACTTTAATTGAGTATTTTCTCAAGATAAAGAAAAATATTATGGAAAATATCTAATTTTGATTTAAATTTCTATAGTTTTGTTGAAATATTTGCAATGTTACATTTAGTTTATTTCACTTTACGCAATATATAAATGAGGGTATAGTGAAATAGTAAAATCTTGGTTAGGGTATGGAGCGGCGCGAAGCGGCCACCGCAGTGAGCACAGGCGAACGAGGAGGCTGAACGTTAGTGAACCGCGGAACACCCGACCTGCGTAAGCAGGGAACCACCAAATCTAAATTTTTAACTATATGGAGACCTAAAATGGGTGAAAATTATTTCAACAAAATTCCATGGCGTGAAGCACGCTTACAGTTGGGACACTGCCGTTCTATGGCAAAAGAAGAATTTGCTGATGGTGTAGAAGCACTTAAAGGCAAGAAAATCGTAATTGTTGGTTGTGGTGCTCAGGGACTTAACCAGGGTATGTGTTTAAGAGCCAGCGGTCTTGATGTTTCTTACGCTCTTAGAGATTCTGCTATTTCAGAAAAACGTCAATCTTGGAAAAATGCAACTGAAAATGGATTTAAAGTTGGAACTTATGCAGAAATGATTCCAACTGCAGATTTAGTTGGAAACCTTACTCCAGATAAACAGCATACTCCAGTAATCAATGAAGTACAGAAATTAATGAAAAAAGGTTCGGCACTCTGGTATTCACATGGATTTAACATGATTGAAGAAGGAATGATTATTCGTCCTGATATTACAGTAGTTATGTGTGCACCAAAAGGTCCTGGTACAGAAGTTTGGCATGAATACGAACGCGGATTTGGAGTTCCTGATCTTATTGCCGTACACCCTGCAAATGATCCAGAAGGAAAAGGTTGGGCTTACGCAAAAGCTTTAGCAGTAGGAATGGGCGGTTCAAAAGCTGGTGTTCTTGAATCATCATTTATTGCAGAAGTAAAATCTGACCTTATGGGTGAACAGACAATTCTTTGTGGAATGTTACAGGCTGGTACAATTGTTTGTTACGACAAAATGATTTCTGAAGGAATCACACCAGAATATGCTACAAAACTTTTAATGCACGGTTGGAATGTAATTTCTGAAGCTCTTAAATGGGGTGGAATTACAAATATGATGGATCGTCTTTCTAACCCAGCAAAAATTAAAGCAAATCAGCTTTCAAAAGAAATCAAAAAACTCCTTGCTCCACTTTATCAGAAGCACATGGATGATATTATCTCTGGAAAATTCTCATCAACAATGATGAAAGACTGGGCTAATAAAGACCACGACCTTCTTACATGGCGCGAAGAAACAGGAAAACTTGCCTTTGAATCAACAAAAGAAGCTTCTGATGAAATCACAGAACAAGAATATTTTGACAAAGGTATTTTAATGGTTGCAATGGTAAAAGCTGGTTGTGAACTTGCTTTTGAAACTATGGTAGATGCAGGAATTAAGGAGGAATCAGCTTATTATGAATCACTCCACGAAGTTCCACTTATTGCAAACCTTATTGACCGTAAACGCTTGTACGAAATGAACAGAGTAATTTCTGATACAGCTGAATACGGATGCTACCTCTTTGCAAATGTTGCAGCTCCAATGATGGCAAAAGATTTAATGCCTTCTTTACACACAGACGTAATTGGTAAAGGTTTGGATTGTAAAGATAACGGTGTAAACAATGCTGAATTAGTTGCTGTAAACGCTGAAATCCGCAAACATCCAATTGAAGTTGTTGGGCGCAAATTAAGAGCATATATGACAGCTATGAAACCTGTTTTGTAGTTTTACAAAAATTTAAATAGCCCGAAATTCGAGTTTTTTGAAAATTATACATAAAATTGATTTTACAAAAAAATTGTTTAATTATGAAAAAACGAGAAGGAAGAAAGAGGCTGGCAAAAACATTCGCAAGTCGGAAACGGTAGTTTCCTTGCCGACTTGCGCATGTAGCAACGCTAGCTAGCGGTTTTGACAGTCGCTTTCTGACTGGCAGTATTTCCATAATGCAAATGTGTTTATAAAAATCAATTTTATGCATTACCAATTCGAACTTTCGAACTAAATAAAAAGAGGTAAAAAAAACTCGCGGCCATTTATTTGAATGCACAGAGCATCCTAAAATGACCGCGAGTTTTTTTATGAACAGCTTTAACCTTAATATTCAATCGAATAATTAAAGTTGTCTTAAAATTATTTGCTGTTTACAGTCATAACCTGCTGAATCTTTGCATGTTCATTTACCACTTCTGAATCTTTTGAATCTGTTCTAAAAGGTGGTAAAGGAAGTCCTGCTTTAGTAAAAATAGTTACAGGACCATAATTGTACCAGGCATAACGTCCATAAAGTGGATTTTTTACTTTTGAACTAGATAAAATTATCTGATTTCCCTTTAATTCAAAGTCAGCATTGTAAAATACTTTATCACAAGAAGCTATTTCAAAACCGGTAAAATCAGAATAAATCTCATTGCCTTGATTTTTTTCCATTTCAATCATTTCCTGCAATTCTTTTTTATCTTCCCGGTAGATAAATCCCTGGTCGGCAAAATCAAAATTCATAATTAATTTACCGTCCTTACTTATTGAACTAGAAAAAACAGGAGCAAGCGCAGTTTCCACACTTCCTTTTTTGTAGACTCCATACAAGGCTGTAGCTTCCATTCTCTCTGCCAATACTTTTTTTGCCTTAGGATGAATATCATTGTACTGTCCCAAATCTGCGGCAACAACCATATAAGCATTTTTTACAGTCTGAGCAACTTTCTGCTGGGCTTCTCGAATAAGTGACCAGTTTTTATAATCTTTATCCTGAATATAACGATGCTCTGGTAACTGAACAAAAACAAAAGGAAGAGTATTATCTTTCCAATCCACTCTCCAGTTATCAATCATATTTGTAAAAAGTTTATAATAAGAAGCAGGTTTATGATCATCACTTTCACCCTGATACCAGATTACCCCCTTAATTGAATAAGGAATAATTCTGTGCAACATAGTTTCGTACAAGCCGCAAGGTCTGTAAGGATTTTTACAATTTTTTGGACCAGGCCAAGGACAAGGACCTAAAACTTTAATAACATCATTCCACTGGGTATTAGGATTTTCAGAGTAGATTTTTGCACATTTTGCCTGCCATATATCATTTTCTTTTACATAGGCATCATATTCAGCACACTGTTCTTCAACACTTTTACCTTTTTCGGCTTCTTCGTACTCTGTCAAATAAGTTTTAAGCTCTGAATCTTTTTCAAGATAAGAAGATGCCATCCAGGCAGAAGCAGAAGTTCCACCCCAGTTACAGCCAATTACACCAACTGTTACACCCAAATCCGAAGCTAATTTTTTTGCAAAGAAATAACCAACAGCACTCCAGGCCTTTTTCCATTCACTTTCCCAAGTCTGCCAGCTGGTATTTTTTTCTGCCTTATAAAAATCTTCATCCATCCAGCCAATTTTATTTGTATAATAAAAACGAACATTAGGATTGTCTTTTATTTCAAGTTCAGCAGGACCTTCGCTACAATTCTGTAATTCAAATTCCATATTTGACTGACCACCTGCCAGCCATACTTCACCAATTGCAATATCTGTAAAAGTAATTTTATTATCACCAGATTCAACTTTCATAGTTAAATCATTCTGAGCTTCCAAAGCTTCTAAAGTTACTTCCCAGCGACCATTAGAGGCAAAAGCCTTATTTGAACGTAAAAGCCTTCCCTTACAATCTTCTAAGCAAACAGAAACTTCTACAGAATCTGTAGAATACCCAAAAACCTTAATATTTTTATTTCTCTGCAAAACACAATGATCAGAAAAAACAGCAGCTACCTGAAAATCAGACATTTATCACGCCTCCTAAAAAAATGGCCCCCGAAAATCGAGAGCCTGTAAAAGAGCTTAAAAAAAAGCAAATTAGTCTTCAAAAATTAAAGAATCTTTTTGAGATTCAACATTACCCTTGGCATAAGCTACATGACCAATTTTGTAAGCCTTCATATCAGGAATTCCTTCTTTTGAATATTTGTGGGCATTTGCATTAAATTTTTCAACAATGGCATCTGCATCTTTTGCTTTAACCGCAAGAACAAAACCAATACCCATATTGAATGTGTTGTAAATTGTATTCAAATCTGCTCCACGACGAATCAACTCACCAAAAACTTGAGGAATGTCCCAACTGTCTCTTTTAATTACAGAGATTAACTGCTTCTTACCGTCTTTTGCCTTTGGATACATACGTGGAAGATTTTCATAAAAACCACCACCTGTAACATGAACCATACCATGAACTGATTTTTTATAATCAGCCAAAACTTCCATAACTGGCTTAACATAAATTCTTGTAGGAGTAAGAAGAACTTCGCCAATAGTTTTTCCAGTATCTTTACCGTCAATAACAAAAGGATCGTTTGGATTTGGAACCAATTTGCGAACTAAACTAAAACCGTTTGAATGAACACCAGTTGAAGAAAGTCCAATTAAAACATCACCTTCTTTAATTGACTGACCATCAATCATGTCTTTCTTTTCGCCAACCCCAACACCAAAACCTGCCAAATCGTATTTACCAACATCATAAAAACCTGGCATTTCAGCAGTTTCGCCACCTAAAAGAGCACAACCAGTTTCAACACAACCGTCAGCAACACCCTTAACTAAATCAGCAGCAACATCAGCTTCAAGTTTTCCACAAGCAACATAATCCAGGAAAAATAAAGTTTGAACACCAGAACAAAGAATATCATTTACACTCATTGCAACACAGTCAATACCAACTGTATCGTATTTTTTCATCTGAAAAGCAATGTCAAGTTTTGTTCCAACACCATCAGTTCCACTAACCATTACAGGATTTTTATATCCTTTTGGAACTTCAAACATTCCGTTAAAACTTCCCAGCCCAGTCAACAAACCTGGAATTGCAGTTCTTTTTGCATGTTCCTTGTACTTGTTTACTGCACGATAACCTTCTTCTACATCAACGCCTGATTCTTTGTATGACGCCATGATTTACTCCTGTGGATTAATAAAAATTTGGGCGTTCCGGTTGTAAACAACCGTCGGTGCTTGCATGGTTCCGCTTCGCTTCATTCGTATAAATACGAACGCCTGCGGCGCCATTCCACCACCTAACGCGTGGTCTTATTATAAAGAAAATGCTTAAGATTGAAAACAGGTCGAATTGAATCACTCCCCGCTCCTTCGCACCAACATTACGGAAAAGCGTTTATAATGCGGAAGCCCTGAAAACTTATCTTAAAACCTGATAACTTAACAAAAGTAGATGGAGTTCTTCCAGTTTACCAACATTAAAAACTTGAAAAACTTCTGAAAAATCTTTTTTTACAGTGGAAATACTTACGTAATATTTTTCGCTCAACTCTTTGTAAGAAAGATTATTCTGCAAATTGTCTAAAATCATATTAATTTGTCTTTCTGTAAGACCATATTCCGAAAGAAAAACTTTACTTCCAGGCTGTTTATTTTTTATTACCGGATTATTAGAAACAGAAACTGGAAAAATACAAGATAATTTTGCCTTAAGAATATCATAAACCCAGATGTAAAAAACACAGAACATAGCCGAAGAACCAAGAGTTATACAGAATTTTACAGGTCCATGAGTCCACACACAGGCAATACAGATAATGTGATAAGCAGACAATATCAAAGTTTTGGTAATGTAATTTTTTACAAGATAGCCTTTACAATAAAGCAAGATATAAGAAACATAAAAAAGAAAAACTCCCAGCTGCTCATAGGTTATATTCATTGTTACAAAACTTTCTACAAGGCAGACACCAATTATCATTGGGAACACAGGTTTAAAAACCAAAAAAAAACAGCAGCTGGCACAAATTCCGTGAATTATCATATCAACAATTCTGCTGTTTGGAATAATTGAATAAATATCACCCGAAGAAAAATATTCAGAGACACAGGCCGAAGCTATTAAGATACCGGCAACTAAACATACAACTCTCTCAATAGTAAGCTTTTTGCTTTTCTTATCTTCTTCCATATCATTACGATTATACAGTATTTTGGGCATTAGTAGAAGAAAAGTTTAAAAATTTATAAATTTTTCAGCGATTTTTGAAGAAATATTTATTCCGTCCATAGCAGAAGAAACAATTCCTCCAGAATAACCAGCACCTTCTCCAGAAGGATATAAATTGCATAAACCTGTACACTGTAAAGATTCTTTATCCCTGCAAATTCTTACTGGAGTACTGGTTCTGGTTTCGCTTGCAATCATAAGAGCCTGGGGACAAATAAAACCTTTCATGCTCTTATCAATTTCTACAAACCCCTTATGTAATCTGCTTCTGATATGCTCTGGAAGCCAGTCATTTAAGTTGGAAGAATAAAGTCCTGGGGTATAGCTTGTACTTGGAAATTCTGTAGATTTTTTATTGGCAAGAAAATCTACAAGTTTCTGGGCTGGAGCCGCCTGACCGTCTCCATTTTCTTTTGTTAATTTTTCCAGATAATTCCTGAATAAAAGCCCCGCAAGAGCCGGACAACCCATTTTTTTTGCCTTATCATAAAATTCCAAAGGAATATCTTCCGGTCTTATTTCAACTACAATTGCCGCATTTGACCACTTTGAATTACGGGCCGCTGCAGACATACCATTAACAACAATCTCATCTGGTCCCGACGAAGAAGGAACAACAAAACCGCCCGGACACATACAAAAAGAATAAAGTCCACGTCCGTCAATCTGGCAGGTAACTCTATATTCTGCAGCTCCAAGTTTAGAATCACCCCTTCCATGAAACTGAATAGAATCAATTATTTCTCTTGGATGCTCTACCCTTACCCCTGCAGCAAAAGTTTTAGCTTCCAAAGAAAGAGGACTAATTTTTGCAATAAGTTCATAAACATCTGGAGCGGAATGACCTGTGGCCAAAATAACGTAATCTGCAAAGACTTCTTTTTCCTGGCCGCTTGTAAGTTCCCGGTATTTAACACCCTTTACAATTTTTTTGCCATCACAATCAGAACAAATCAAATCTGTAAAAAGTGAATTAAAATGAACCTGACCTCCAAGCTCAATAATTTTATTGCGCATATTATTTATAATTTTAGGAAGTTTATCAGTTCCAATATGAGGATGAGCATCTGTAAGAATTCTGGAATCAGCTCCAAAATGGGTAAAAATCTGCAAAACAGAATTTATATTTCCCCTTTTGTTACTTCTTGTGTAAAGTTTACCGTCCGAAAAAGTTCCGGCACCACCTTCTCCAAAACAATAATTTGAATTTGCATCAACTAAATCTTTTGTAGAAATTTTTGCAATATCCTGGCGGCGTTCAGAAGTTTTCTTTCCCCTCTCTAAAATAATTGGAGTTATTCCATCTTCCAGAAGTCTTAAAGCAGCAAAAAGTCCGGCTGGTCCACTGCCAATAATAATAACCCTTTTATTTTCATCTGCTTTTTTCCACACAGGTAAGCAATCGCTTTTATTAATCTGCATGTCTACCGGCTGACCAATAAAAACTTTATAGCGTAAATGTAATTTAATCTGGCCATGGCGGGCATCAATTGATTTTTTTATAAGCAGGTAACTGTCGTTTGTGAGTGGATTTTTTCTCAAGAAATCTAAATCCTTAGGAGAAAGTTTTTTCCTACACTCTTTTAAAATTTCCTGCAAAATAATTTTTTTATTATTTTCTTCTTCTGTCTTTACTGTAACCGTTACTTCTAAAATCATAAAAACAGTATAAAGATTTAATGAACAAAAAAAAAGCAGACTAGATAAACTAGACTGCTTTTAGCGTATATGATTATACTAACTCCCCATATAAAACTAAACTCCCCGATTTTCAGGCTATTCGCTTAGAAGTCTTAGTTTTTTTAGTATAATTATCAATTTGTTATTTTCAAAAATGATAATATTTTCAAAAGTGCCTTTGGTCAATCAAGAAAAATTAAAAATAACCAAGGTTATTCAAATATAACTAAGGTTACCAAAAACAGGAGAGTTTTTTATTTTGAATAATTCAAAACCTGCTCTGTTAATAAAGGAATCAACTGTTTTTTTCTAGAAACAATTCCCTGAAGCAGATATACATTGTCATGTTTTTTAGGGAATGTTATAAACTGTATAAACTTTGAATCTGCTTCAATCAGAAAAATACTAGAAAGCGCAGTAATATCAGTTACCATAAGACAAGAAAAAAGTGCCTTACGACTTCTTCTTTCAATTTCAAGTTCGGCCAAAAATTCTTCTTTACGGTTAAGTACTTCATCTGTACTGCCAACTTCAATCTGACTAACAGTATAAAAATATTTTCCTTCTGTATACTCTTTTAAATCCTGGCGAACTAAATCTCCAGCTGCCCTTCCGTTAATATTACTTCCGGCAATTAAAATCTCATTTCCTAATTCTTTTATATCAAGATTTGTAATACTTGAAAGATACTCAGCAGTTTCACGGTCAACTTCGGTTGTAGTTGCAGACTGTAAAATCAAAGTATCAGAGAGAATACCACACAAAAGTATAGAAGCAATATCTTTTGGAATAGGAATTTTATAATCATTATAAAAATTCGCAATCTGAGTTGCTGTAGAGCCAACCGGTCTATTTATAAAGGTGATTGGATTTTTTGTAGAAATAGATCCAATTCTGTGGTGGTCTACAACTTCCTGGATTGTATATTGTTCAACACCTTCTACAGCCTGGGACAATTCGTTGTGATCTACTAAAATAACTTCAATATTTGGCTCTTTTAATAAATCATGTTCAGAAATCATGCCTATTACTTTATTATCATCATCAACAACAGGAAGATATTTACAGTGGGCGTTCATCAAAAGCTCTTTAATTTTAGAAACAGTATCATCTAAATGAACAGTTTTTATTTCTGCATCACCCATTACACTTACAGGCATAGAATAAGCAATTAACATTGAAGTTGGTGAAGTTGAGTATGGACTTACGATTACAGATACTCCATTTTTTTCTGCAAGTTCACGCAATTCCTTATCAATCACACAATTAGAAGTGGTAATCAAAAGTTTTACCTTATGTTCAATACAAATCTTATGGAGGTCGCGGCGGTCAGAAGCAATTACAACAATATCTTCACTGGCGTGTGCATTAAGGCGTTTGACAAAAGTTTCATTAGAAGAAGAAGCAACATGAATAGAGGCCTTAAAATCTACATCTGCATCACCGGCAATAATAATTGGCTGTGCATTTAATGTCTTTTGGATAAGATTAATAGTTGTAGGGAATTTATGTTTTTTTTCAGGGTTTAAAATTTTAAGAACACTCTTGGCAAATCCTGAATAATGAAGTAAAGAAAGATATTTTCCCTCTTTATCAACAACAGGCATAACTCTATTTTCGGACTTTTCCATTCGGGCAATAGATTCCCAAACAGAAACATCTTCGCAAACAGTCTCTACTTTTGACTGCATAAAATATTTTACTTTAGGAACTAAATCCGGTATGTATTCAGGACGAGGAACTCCAAACTTTTTAAAAATATAAGCAGTCTGAGGATTTAAATGACCTGCACGGGCAGCCTTATATTCTGGGTGTCCAAGAAGATTTTTTAATTTAGCATAAGCAACAGCAGAAACAACAGCATCAGTGTCTGGATTTCTGTGGCCAATAATATAAACTGATTTTTCCATAAATACATTATATTCCTTAAATACGAAGATTTAAAGACCAGTTTTTAAGAGATTTTTTATATAATTTATTAACTAGCCCAAAATTCGAGTTTGTTGAAATTAAACATAAAATTGATTTTACAAAAAAATTGTTCATTAATTTTGTAAACCGCAAGTTGTTTCAACAACTGAGGATTTACAAAACGTTCGCGCAAGCGAACACGTAAATAAAAGAGTTTTTGCAAAAAAAACTCGAGACTTAAAATAGATGGCGAAATTTAAG
>CAMGTC010000079.1 GCA_946061765.1 uncultured Treponema sp. | reverse complement strand
ACTGCAAATATTTCTCTTGAAAATGCGAATTATACAGTTCCAATAAGCAACGAAAAACCAATTCCTCAAAAGTTAGCCTGGACTGGCCTTAAAACAAGTAAAGATAGTCTTTATATGTCTTTGGGGGATTGTATACAGGTAAATGGAATTGGTCAGGATGCAGATTTAAAAAGTCTTGCCTGGGATAAATATCTTGCAGAACTGTCTAAAAATGCAGCAGGCAAAAAGAATATTATTTTTGATTTAAGAAGTAATTCTGGCGGTCGTTATGAATATCCTGCTAAAATGCTCGCCTCTACAGTTTTCTATACACATACAGATAAAGATGAAATTAGAGAATTACAAAACTTATTTTCGAATTCAATTGATCAGGATATGACTTTTCTGGTTTCTCCAGTTACTATGGCGGCAGAAAAGAAGTATTTAACTGGTTATGGAAAAAATCTTTTTGAACAGATGGATTTAGACCGTCAGGAGTATTTTAAAAATTACTGGAAAAATATGAAAAGACGTCCAATAAGAAAGCATATTCCTCTAAAAGAATACACAAGTACCCTTGAAGCTTTTCCTCAGCCAGATTTTCAGGGGGATATTTATATTTTAATCAATAAATACACAGCTTCGGCTTCTGAGTTTGGAATTGGAATGGCTTATCTTTTACAGGACAAAGGAATAAAAGTTCATCTGATTGGAGAAAATACTGCAGGTGCCTTTAAATATGGTGGTATGCAAACCAATTATTTGCCAAATTCCGGCTTATTAGTATATACAGGAGTTTATTTTGGAGAATCTTCCGGCATGAAAGCAAATTCAAACTGGCTTGGTGAAGGTTTTGGTTTTAAACCAGATTTTTATGCCTGTAGAGAAAATATACTTTCCATTTTGATTCTGCTCACAAAAGATACAGAACTTGCCGATTGCCTTAAGGGCTTGGACAGGGAACAGTTGTAAAATTAATCCGGCTTTCGATAAGCCGATTTCTCGACCGGGAGCCATTTTCAGAATAAAAGCAGTTTAAATATTTTTACCCTGCCAAAAATCCCATTTCCTCTTTTTATAAATTTAATTATAGTAGCATTATGTTATTTATATTTGATATGGGCGGTGTTGTAACAAACACTTTTAAAATGGATTCTTTGTATCAGAAACTTGGAATCTCAAAAGAAGAATTTTTTAAAATTTGTCAGGAAGATTCAAAAATCTGGCCATATTTCCAAAATGGTTTTATAGATGCCAAAGAATTCTGGAATTCATTTAATAAATTGACTCAAGGTAAAATCCCTCCTGTAAAAAATGATTTATTCAGATTAACTTTCCATCCTTCAAAAAATATGGAAACTATTGCTTTGATTAAAGAATTAAAAGCTGCTGGCCATAGACTTGTCTGCGGAACAAATACAATCCAAAGTCACTGGGAAAATCATATGGAAAGAGGAGATTATTCCTTTTTTAATCAAACTTATGCTTCAAATAAAATTGGAATTTCAAAACCAGACAAGGAATTTTTTAATGTAATTCTGGAAGCAGAAGGTTATGAGCCAAAGGATGCTTTTTTTACCGATGACAGAATCGAAAATGTTTTAGCCGCCAGAGAACTTGGAATTAATGCTTATCATTTTGATTCTGCCAGTGGATTTAGAGAATATTTACATTCTATGAATGTTTTATAATTTTTGGTATATTTAAATTATGGAAATTGTAAGAGTTTTTTTAAACGCAAAAGAAGAAAAAGAAATTCTTCAGGGTTATCCCTGGGTTTTTGATAATGAAATTTCTCATATTAAACACAGAGCAAACGAAAAATCAGAATGGAAGTATGAAGAATTAAAAGAGTCAACTGTAGAAGACGGTTCTGTTGTCGAAATTTTTACTAAGGCCGGCGGTTTTTTAGGAACAGGCGTAATTAATAAAAAATCTAAAATTACTGTAAGAATAATCAGTAGTGACCACGAAGATAAGCTTTTGGCAAATACCTATGCATTTTGGGAAAAGAGAATCACAAATGCAATTGATATTAGAAAATCATTTTACAAGGAAAATGATTCTTATCGTTTGATTTTTGCCGAAGCAGATTTTATTCCAGGCTTTATTTGCGAACGTTTTTGCGATGTAAACGGAAGGGTATTTTTAGTTGTTCAGTTCCTTTCTCTTTCTTGTGAAATTTTCAGAGAAGATATTTTAAAGGCTCTTAAACGCCACTGTAAACCAACAGGAATTTTTGAAAGAAGTGATACTTCTGCCAGAGATAAAGAGGGGCTTCCTCAGGTATTTGGCTGGGTAGATAATAAGGTTTTTAATAATCATATTACAATTTTGGAAAACGGAATTAAGCTGGAAGTTGATATTGCAAACGGCCAGAAAACAGGATACTTCCTTGACCAGAAATTCAACAGGGCTCTTGCTGCAAAATTCTGTAAGGGTAAAAAAGTTTTAGACACATTTACTCATACTGGAGCTTTTGGACTAAACGCTTTTGCCGCAGGTGCAAGTCAGGTAACTTCGGTTGATATTTCCCCAGAAGCTGTTCAAATGGTAAATAATAATATCAAATTGAATAAAGCCGAAGGAGTAATGAAAGGACTTTGTGCCGATGTTTTTGATTTACTCAAAAAATATGAATCCAGCGGAGAAAAATTTGATGTAATTATTCTAGATCCTCCAGCCTTTACAAAATCTGCCAGGATGATTGAAAAAGCTTACGGTGGATATAAAGAAATCAATCTACGCGCCATGAGAATTCTAAATGAAGGTGGAATTTTAATTACATGTTCCTGCTCTTACTTTATGGAAAGTAATATGTTCTGCGATATGATTATGCATGCTGCAATGGATAGTCATAAAAGAGTTCAGATTTTAGAAAAACGAGGGGCTGGTCCAGATCATCCGGTTCTTGTAGGTTATCCAAAATCTGAATATTTAAAATGCCTTGTTTGTAAGGTAATGTAGATTTTATGAGTGATTTTAACTGTGTAATACTTTTAGGCCCCACTGCTGTTGGTAAAACTTCAATTGGAGTAGCCATTGCCAATCATTTTGATGGAGAAATTATTTCCGCAGATTCCCGTCAAACTTACAGACATCTGGATATTGGCTCTGGAAAAGATTTAGAAGATTACACAGTTAATGGCAAACAAATTCCCTATCATTTAATTGATATTATTGATCTTCCTGCAGAATATAATGTTTATAATTACCAGCAGGATTTTTATAAGGCATTTAAAGATATTCAAAGCAGAAAAAAATTACCGGTAATTGTTGGCGGAACAGGAATGTACCTTGATGCAATTGTCCGTGATTATCAGCTTGTAATTCTGCCGGAAAATGAAAAACTTCACCAGGAACTTGAAGCAAAAAGTCTTGAAGAACTGGCTCAGATGCTTTTAAAAGAAGAGCCAGATTTACACCAGAAAGCAGATTTAAAAGAAAAAGACAGGGTAATCAAAGCTCTGGAAATAATTCAGGCTAAAAAAGATGGAATTGAAAGTACTTCAATCCACCGTCCCGACATAAAACCCCTGATAATTGGAACAAGTTTGCCTCGGCCTTTAATGTGGGAAAATATTTCCATACGTCTAAAAGAAAGACTGGATAATGGAATGATAGAAGAGGTTTCTTCTATTCACGAAAGTGGAATTTCCTGGGAAAGACTTGAAAAACTGGGCCTTGAATACAGATTCTGTTCTTTATATCTTCAGGGAAAAATTCCTGCCAAAGAAGAATTGTACGAAAAACTTTTTATTGCAATCAGGCAATTTGCAAAACGCCAGGAAACCTGGTTTAGATTTATGGAAAAAAACGGGGTTAAAATAAATTGGCTTGAGCCAGTTTTAGATAAAAATCTTCGTATAGCCCAAGCCTTTGATTTAGTTCAAAAAAATCTAAAAATGGATTTATAAATTAAGCAGTAATAGCGATTTTTTCTTTAATTTCTGTAAGATAGCCGGTTCTTAGGCATGATTCAAATAATTCACGACTGATATAATCTGTTTTTATATCCTGATAACCATCTAAATCTCTTACAATTTTAACTACATAACCATCTTCCATTTCACGAACGATTGTCATATAGTCTGTGTTCTTTCCGATACTTTTTAATGTGTAACTTTTCATTTTCTTCTCCCAATATAAAAATGATATCCACTATTAATATTATTCTCGGTTATAATAGAAAATATGTTAGAAAAATCTTTGCAAAACCAACAAATTATTTATTGCGATGCTCATTGCCATCTTGTAAATTGCAGGGAAATGAATTGTGACCAGAAACCTGAAAAATGGCTTGGGGCAAGTACCATTTTAAATATTGAAGAATGGAATAAGGCTGATTTTGACTTTGATTTGTTTTACACTTTTGGAATTCACCCGCAATTTGTATGCAAAGAAAATAAAGAAGAAATTAATAAAAACCTCGATTTTTTAAACAATCTTCTGCAAAATAAAAAAATATCTGCAATTGGAGAAATCGGTTTTGATTTTTTTACCGACCAATTCAAATCAAACGCTACCTGTCAGGAAGAAATTTTTAATAATCAACTGCAGCTGGCTTTACAATATAATATTCCTCTTGTAATTCATTGTCGTAAGGCAAACGAAAAACTTTTTGAATATTCTTCTATGCTAAAAAAATTACCGGCTGTACTTTTTCATTCTTTTATGGGAAGTCCCGTAGAAGCAAAAAGCTTAATCAATAAAGGAATTAGGGCTTATTTTAGTTTTGGAAAACAGATGCTGAATAATAATAAAAAAGTTATTGCCTGTGTAAAAGAATTACCTTTGCAGAATCTTCTTTTAGAAACAGACGCCCCTTATCAAACTTTAAAAGGTGAAGATTTTACAAAGATAAGTGATATTCAGACTATTTACCAGGCTGCATATAAAATTCGGAATGAAAATATAAGCTATGTAGATTTTTGTATCATATTATATGAAAATTTGTTATATTTATATCATGAGTAACATTAAGAAGACAAAAAAATCAGCCTCTGGCACAAAAAATCAAAAGTTATTATTTGAAATTGAATTACTTGCTGCAATATTATTTTCTTTTTTAAATTTAAGTTTTAATGCAGATATTTCACTTCTGGCACTTCCAATTGCCTTGATTTTTACTGGAATTACACTTTATTTTTCATGGTTTGTAATGCTGAATAAAAAGGATTCTTCAAAATGTTTTTGCGTTTTGAAATTAACCCAGTATTTACCTTATGTGCTTTTTCTCACCTTTATTTTAAGAAGAGCTGGTAAAAAGGGAACTTCATTTATTTATGATTTAATCACTGTAATTTTGTGGTGCATAATTTTTGTAAGCTCAATAATCATTTCTCACAAAATGAATGATAAAAGAATAAAAGATTTTACAGCAAACTGGCCAAAACCAAAGAGTAAATACGAAAAACCTCAAGGGGGCGCCCGAATTGCCTTTGAAATTGTGGACTGGATTGATGCGCTGGTACAGGCAATTTTTATAGTTTTGCTGGTTCAGATTTTTATTTTACAGTTATATGCTATTCCTTCTGAATCTATGGTACCAACATTCCTTATAAAAGATAGAGTAGCCGTTTCTAAAATTGATTGTGGTCCAAAATTTCCTTTAACAGACGTTGGTCTTCCAGACATGAGAAAATATAAAAGGGGAGATACAATCGTTTTACGAAATCCTCATTACAGTTTGGATAGAAAATCGGAAGTAAAAACTGTAATTTCACAGTTGATTTATATGCTTACTTTTATGAAGGTTAATACAAATAAAGATGAAAATGGAGAATTAAAGGCAGATCCTCTGGTAAAACGAATTTGCGGCGAACCTGGCGAACAGTTAGTAATGCAGGATGGTGTTTTGTATACTCGTACTGTAAAATCTGATGATTTTGTAGCTAATCAGATGGATGCAAAATATGCCACTTGGGATTTAACAGGAATTGATAAATCTCTTTTGAGTAAAGTTGAAACTTATCCACTTTCTGATATTTCTTTTGATCTTAATAAATCAAACTACAAAGATGTACTTTCAAGTGCTTCAGAAAATTATCAGTCTATGCTTGATTTAGAAGAAGAAAGACGAAATTATGATTTGAATATGGCTGCTCTTCAGGCAAAGGAAATTGTAAGACAGTTTAATTCACTTGCCTACAAATCAAATCTTCTTGGAGATTTTTCACAAGATTCACTCTTTGAATTTGATTTATTTGCTCATGCTGCAGATATTACAAACCGTCTTATGAATCAAAATGGCGGAAAAGAATGGTTCGAAAGATTTATGACTTCTTGGATTGATGCAAAAGATCAGCCATTTGATATGTATGCTCAGTCAAATTTCAAATTAAATGTTATGACAAAAATCACTTTTGGAAATCTTGTTTTAAGATATGCTCAAATATTTAGAGATGGTAAAGCCGGAGATTTAGCATATCAGGAAAAAGATTCTATTATTCAGACAAATCTTAAAAAAGCAGAACTTTTAAATAAGTACATCCAGTCATGGTTAGATTCAAGAAATATGCCACTTTTCCCAGCTAATGATGAAAATGGAAATCCACAGTATATTCCAAAAGACTGCTACTTTATGATGGGAGATAACCGCTTTAATTCTTTGGATTTAAGACATGCAAATGATTATTCTCTTAAAAATCTTACACCTTTTGATGATTTATCGGTTCAGTATTATTCAATAATTCAACCTCAGTATATAAACAAAAAATATATTATTGGAAAACCAGTATTTAGATTCTGGCCAACTTATAGAATGGCCCGAGTAAGATAGGGTAAGATAAAGACGATTTGTAATTTTCAAAGAAGTTTTAGCTAATAAAAGGTGTGAAAATATGTTTGGATACAGCTTAGCCTATGAAGTTGGTCTTGAACATAGCCTTATATAAAAACGAAGGGCTGCCCCAACTTTTTGGAACAGCCCTTTGTTTATTCAGGGGTTAATACAACCCCTAAAAACGATCGAGTCAAGGCCTTGAACGAAGTGCCCCTTGACCGGACGTATTCAAAATATTTTTTTAACGTCCACAGCAGTTTTTATATTTTTTACCACTTCCACATGGGCAAGGATCATTTCTTCCTACCTTTGGCATGGTTCTTCTTACTGTGATATTATCGCCCTGGGAACGTTTCTGCATTGCACTAGCTGCGGCCTGTCGTCTTGCTGTATCACCACTGAAAGTTGATGCTGCATTTCTCTGGGCTTCTACTTGAGCGGCCTGAGCAGAACTGCTTACATTTCCAAAATTCTGATTTATCTGAGTATGCTGAGCATTCATGTTTCTGTTCTGAGCTTCCAGCATCTGTCTTCTGTGTTCTGCAGCTTCTGGAGATAACTGAATCTTTACTTTGAATACTCTGGACATTACTGTGTTTCTGATAGAATCTAACATTTCGTAGAAAATATTAAATCCGTCAATTTTGTATTCTGTAAGAGGGTTTTTAGAACCATATGAACGAAGTGCTACGGCTTCTCTTAAACCATCAAGTGTTTCCAGCTGATCAAGCCATTTTCTGTCTATAATCTGTACATACTGGTAACGAATGAACATGTTTAAGTTTTCTTTACCTGCTAATGTTTCTTTTTCGGTAATATCATTTTGTAAAGCAGCAATTACGGCATCTTTTGTAAGCTGTTCGTTTGGTAACTGGAAACCGAAAGTTTCACGGATTGCTTCTGAAAGTTCCTGTAATGGAGCATTAGAATTTCTATTATGTTTAGCTTCTGATTCGTATTTTTTGAACAATTCTTCAACTGTGTCTACTGCATTGTCCATAATACGTTTACTTAAATTTTCGTCAGCAAGGATTTCGTCTCTCTGTTCGTAGATAACTGTTCTCTGTTCATTTAAAACATCATCATAATCAAGCAAATGTTTACGAATTTCAAAATTACGGTCTTCTACTTTCTGCTGAGCTTTTTCAATACCTTTGTTAAGCCATGGATGATCAATTGGTTCGCCTGGTTTCATACCAATTCTAGACATCATAACTTTCATTCTTTCTCCACCAAAGAGACGCATTAAATCGTCGTCCATAGAGATAAAGAATTTTGAGCGGCCTGGGTCACCCTGTCGTCCAGAACGTCCTCTTAACTGATTATCAATTCGTCTTGATTCATGACGTTCTGTACCAATTACATATAAACCGCCAAGATTTCTAACTTCTTCATAATCTTTTTTCCAGTTTTCTTTTTCAATTGCCAATGCTGCCTTGTATTCTTCGTCAGATGCATTAGTTCCGGCTCTTTTTCTAGCTCTAAATTCAGGTGAACCACCAAGTTTAATATCGGTACCACGACCTGCCATGTTTGTTGCAATTGTTACCGAACCTTTTGCACCTGCTTCTGCAATAATAAGAGCTTCTCTTGCGTGATTTTTAGCATTTAACACTTCATGTCTAACACCTTTTTTAGTAAGAAGGTTAGAGATGAGTTCTGATTTTTCTACGGAAACTGTACCAACAAGAATTGGCTGTCCCTTATCATGGGCTGCTTTAATTTCATTACAAATTGCTTCCCACTTATCCTTCTCGTTCAGATAAACTTCATCGTTTTCGTCTTTACGGGCAACAGGTTTATTTGTTGGAATAGAAACAACTTCAAGGTTGTAAATTTTTGAAAATTCAACTTCCTCAGTTTTTGCTGTACCTGTCATACCAGAAAGTTTGTTGTACATACGGAAGAAATTCTGGAAGGTGATTGTTGCCATTGTACGGTTTCTCTGGGCAATTCTGATATGCTCTTTAGCTTCGATTGCCTGATGTAAACCATCAGAATAACGGCGGCCTTCAAGAATACGACCTGTAAATTCATCTACAATTTGTACCTGACCATCTTTTACAATGTAATCAACGTCATTGTGGAAGAGTAAATGAGCTTTTAAAGCCTGAGTAAAGTAGTGTACATATTCAAAGTTTTCTTCATCAACTAAAGCACCACGAATTAAATTGTGCTTTCTTAAGATAGATTCAATTTTGTTCATACCCTTATCGGTGAATGAAACTTTCTTTGATTTTTCGTCCAGTGTGTAATCACCTTCAATTTTGGCTCTTTCATCTGGAGTCATCATAGTTTCATCTGGGTATTCACCAGTTGCAGGATCTTTTGCAACTTCTGTAAGTTCGCCTACATATTTGTCAACTTCATGATATTTATATGTATCATCTTCTGCGGCACCAGAAATAATAAGTGGAGTTCTTGCTTCATCAATTAAGATAGAGTCAATTTCATCCACAATACAATAATTAAATCCCCGCTGTACTTTATCCTTTATCTGGATTTTCATGTTATCACGAAGATAATCAAAACCTAATTCATTATTTGTACCGTAAGTAATATCACAATTATAAGCAGCTTTTCTTGCTTCGTTATCCATGTCGGAAAGAATAGAACCTACTGTTTGTCCTAAATAAGAAAAAACAGGTCTCATAGTGTTAGCATCACGTTCTGCCAGGTAATCGTTTACAGTAACGATATGAACACCTTTTCCTGTTAATGAGTTCAAGTATGCAGGAGCAACGGCAACAAGGGTTTTACCTTCACCAGTCTTCATTTCGGTAATTCTTCCCTTGTGAAGATTTATTCCTCCCAGTACCTGAACATCAAAGAGTCTTTCTCCACGTACGCGGAAAGCAGCCTCTCTTACTAATGCAAAGGCTTCTGGTAAAATATCATCAAGGCTTTCTCCAGCTGCCAGCCTTGCTTTTAATTTTTTTGTTTCTTCTGGATAATCTTCGGCTTTTAGTGATTTAGCCCATTCTTCTTTTTCATTTACTGCTTTTAAAATTGGTTGTAAAGTTTTTAAATCTCGGTCATTCTGGGTGCCAAAGATCGCTGTAAGTATTTTGTCAACAAACATACTAAAGTTTTCCTTAAATAAAATATAATGTTATATTCTACTATAAAAGTTACTTATTTTCCACTATGATTGACAAGTAAAAAACGAGCCTTTAAAATAAAATAGAGTTTTACAGATGAAAAAAAAGATAATTATTTTACTTACAACTATATTAAATCTAAGTCTTATTTTTGGTCTTTTGGGCTGTCGTGCTTCAAACACAATCGAAGCAATTGATGAAAATACTTTATTTTCTATTCCTTACGGTAATTTTGAAGAACAGATAAGCATCTCTGATTTGAATTCAGTGGGCAATTGTAGATTTGGTCTTGCTATGAGGGACGGTTTTTTTTATATTATCAACGGTGAAGCAAAAAAAATCATGGTGTTTAATTCCTATGGAGATCTTCTGACTCTTTTTTACAATGAAGATTCAGAAATTTCAAAATATCTGGAAAAATCAAATAGACCTGATGCCAGTGTGCATAACGTAATCTCTTTTCCTTTTGATTATCCTGGTCAAATTGTTGTAGATTCCCAGAAAAATATTTATACAGCCTGTTCAATTCCACGAGAACGTCAGGAAAAAAGTGATAATGGAGAAATGCTTTACAGTCAGAATGTTTTAAGAATTTCAAGAAACGGCTCTTCTGTAGATTATATTGGTCAGCAGGGACCAGGAGGAACTCCATTTCCTTATATTAAAAATATTTACACTACCGATAAAGATGAGCTGG
>CAMGTC010000078.1 GCA_946061765.1 uncultured Treponema sp. | reverse complement strand
TTTCTGACTGGTAGTAAGTTTTCAAACTGTTATGTTGTTTGATTTAAACCTTCCTATTTTATAGACCTGCTTCTTTCAACAAAGAATCTAAATCGCTTAAATCTGGGACGTCATCTGGTAATTCAAAATCATTTGAAGGAGCAGCTTTCTTTTCTGCTTCCTCTACATTTTTTTCATTAACAGCATTTTCTATATCAACTTCTTCTGAATTTTCAACATCAAAAGAATCTAAATCTGGTTGACTTTCATTAGTTATGTTATTACTTATATTTTCTTCTTGAGGGATTGATTTTTCATCACCTTCTGCAAGATTTTCTGAAGCTTCAGTATTTTCTGCATTATCAGCAATTTCTTCAGCTTTCTCTTCAACAGACTCTTCTTTATTTTCTTCTTTCTGTACTAAATCATCTGGATTTCCGTATTTAATAACAAGAATAGAAACGTCATCTTCCATTTCTTTAGACATAAATTTCAAAAGTCCATCAAAAGTAAACTGAGCCATACGCTGAGCAGGATAAGTTGAGTTATCCAAAATAGCCTGTTGTACTCTTTCCTTACCAAACTGTTCACCACGAAGTGAGTGAGATTGAATAAGACCGTCTGTACAAGCAAGAATAATATCTCCAGAATTTAATTTTGTTGATTTTACCGAAATATAAGGAGAAATATCTTTTACAAATCCTAAAACGTGACCAGAACCCTGAATTTCGATTACGTTATTATAAACCTGAGTATAAAGCATTAAGGCAGGTATACCACAGTTTATGTAATACAAAGTATCAGTTTCAAAATCTATTAAAGCAAAAGTTCCTGAAAAGATTGTTCCTTTACGCAAACTATCACGGATAAAAGAATTTACTTTTACTACTAGCTGCTTAAAGTCGTGAGTTTCGGCAAGATAAGTTCTGATAATAGACTTTAAAATTACCATGTTCATAGAAGCGGCAATACCTTTTCCCGAAATATCACCAACTATAAGAAGATGTCTTTTATCGGTAAGACGAATAAAATCAATAAATTCACCACCAATGTTATGAGCAGGAACCATAAGATAACCTACATCACATTTATTATTGTTGATTTTATCGATATTTTCCTGAATGGATGTAATAATCTGAGAAGACATCTTAATTTCCCGGTTTACAACACCAATTACATCTTTATTCGAAATGTTACGCATGAAATAACCGAATACGAAGAAGTAAGAGTATAACTTTTCAAAAATCATTCGATCACTGGTCTTAAAATGGTCACCATTTACTTTAGTTCCAAAAGTGATTAAACCAAAAATATTATGACCTTCGTTTAATACAAACAAAACATCAGATTTAGTTTTCTTAAAGAATTCGTCAAGTTCATCGTGGATAGAAGCTAAATCATGTTCTTTTTCGATTTCAGTTGCAACTACAACATTTCTGTTTACATTCAGCATAGTTTCAAACATAGAATCTGTGCTCATAAATTTTTGATTAGTATTTTTTGTTGAGTAGGCAACATCAAGCTCACCCTGACTATTAAGAATGAAAACATCCATTGAAGAAGTTTCAACACTTTTCTTCATGATTTCAAACATTCGGTTAGCAATCTGATCCATTTCGCCGTTTGTATAATCAATTGAAGCCAGCTGTTTTTCAAGAGTTTTTTCATAATCTGAAGAATAGAATTTTGAAGATGAACCAAGTAATTCAGAAATTGAAATTGAATAGAAAATAAGTACTCCTGAAACAAGTACAAAAACTAAAACAAATCCAATTTTGAAATTTGAATAAAGAGGCTGGGCAAATAAAACCAAAACTCCAATTGATAAAGCTGGTAAGATGTATGAAAGAATAACCTTAAGTATGCTGATAAAAATACCTTTACCGGAAGGAACAGAATTCTTTGTTAATGCAGAGAATAAAGTTGTTATCATAAAGAGATAAGCATACATGAACAAAAGATTAAAACTTGGATTTACAATTGAAATAAACTGGATTACATAATTTGTAACCCACATAACAATAATACCTACACCCAAAAGGAAAGTCTGATAATGCTCAATTTGAGTTGCAGTAGATTCCTGAAGAATCAAAAGTGAAAGATAACAAATAATAGGTAAAAAATATCTGAAAAATGAAGTATATAAAGTAACCCAAGTCCAAGGGAAAAACTGTCGGGCCTCTTGAGAAAAGAGATATTCAGATTCAATAATAACACCATTAGCTACAGATATTTGTATACTCTTAAAATGTCCAAAAACCAAATAAACTGCAAAGGCTGTTAATAAGAATTTAATCAAACGTTTTAAACCCTTTCTTTTATTATTTGAAATTGTAATAAAAGAAAAACTAATCTGAATAAAAAACAATGCATCAAAGATAAAAACAAAGCGCATCAGATTAGTGGTAATACTTTCAAGCCAGATTCCTGAGAACAAGGAGGCTATAATAAAAAATCCAGATTCAATACAAACAAACAAGAGTGAAATCGAAAAAGCAGAGATTTCATAATTATTACCTCTGATTTTTGTATCAAGAAAATGAGCAAAATAAATAAATAAAAACAGAAGTACACAATTTAAGATAATATAAATCATATTAGTAACCCACCTTTGCAATCATCATTGTGACGTCATCATGCAATTTTTTATCACCATTGTATTTCCAGATAAGATCTACAATATCGTTTACCATTTCCTGTGGAGTTTTAGCAGCACCGGCAATGATTGTCTTCTTGTAAATATCAGTATCACCTAACTCAACACCATCATCATCCATTACTTCAGATACACCGTCAGTTGCAATCAAAATACAATCACCACGGAAAAGACGTTTTTCTGCAACTTGTACATCACCCATTTCCAAAATACCAACAACCGAAGCATTTGAAGTAAGTGGCTTTAAGCGGTATCCATCAGGAGAAGGAGAAAGAATAATTGGATCGGACATAGAAGCATTTATATATCTAATTTTCATCTTTTCTGTATCAACAAGTCCTAAGAAGAGTACTGTATATTTATCCTGAAGGTGCATTCCTTTAATAGCTTTATCAACAGCGTGAATTAAACCAACAAGATCCTCTTTATCTTCTACAATCTTTACTGTGTTCATTACCAGACCCATAATAAGGGCAGCAGGCAAACCTTTACCAGATACGTCTCCCAACATTAAAAGAGTTTTATTCTGATCAATTGGAAGAATAGAGAAATAGTCTCCTGATACGTTTACCAAAGGACGGAAATAAGTAGCAATTTTAAGTTTTGGAATATTTGGAATCTTCTGAGGAAGGAAGGACTGCTGTGTTTCGGCAAGCTGTTCCCATTCCTTTGTAGTAGCAGAAATTTCAGACAATGTAGTTACTGTCTTAAGACGAGAAATAAAGCGTTTATATTCTTCAAAAAGACGTGAATAAACATCAACATCAAAAAGTCTTGTATAACGGCAAAAAACGTAAAAATGCTGTTTTTCGCAACACATAAAAAATCCACGAGCCTTTTTGTAATTTGAAGTTACTCCAATATGTCTATCCAGGAAGAAAAAACCATCTTCCCAGCTTTCTGTATAATTCTGATTTAATTTATTTTTTGTAGATTCTGCATTACAAAGACGAGTTGGACTGTTGTACAAGGTATAATTTTTTACTCTGTCAACAAGGATTACTGAACAATCGCCCTGTTTTTCTAAAGTATCAGCAATTACTTCATAAAAGTCTTCGAGCGAATAACAGAAACGTAATTTATCAATAAAATTATTTAAAAGTGTGGTTTCTCCGGTTTCAAGAGTTTTATGACGAACCTGAACCATAACCATGCTTTTTATTCTGTCTGCCCAGAAAACTACTACCAGAAAAAGAAGAGCAGGAACAATAAATGAATAAATAGACTTGTCCTGCCTGGTTTTTACAGGTAAAAGGAATAATGCTAGCAGTACAAAAAGAATAATTGAAACTGCTACAACTAAGGCGAATACAAATTTTTTCCTTGTTTTATACATGTTAACCTCTTATATACAAGGGATTTAAACCCATTTTTTCTATTCTAACATATAATCGGCACAAATGCGGAAAAAGTTTAAAATGCAAAAAGCCTTAAAAACCTGACTTGTATAAAATCAAATTTTTAAGGCTTTTTATAAATGAGGACAAATGTCGAGTTTTAAGTTTTAATTCTTTGGGTGGCTTTTTGCTTCGCAAAAAACAGGCTTTTCAGGGTTCCGCTATCGCTTCATTCCTTCGCTACGCTTCGGAACTGGCTACGCCAGCCCTTACAATCCTTGCCACTGTTTAAAATTAAAAAACTCGAAATTGAACCAATGAAATAATAAGCTGAACTAATTTCCAAGCTTCGAAAGATTCATAAGATTTGGTTCAGAAGTTGGATTTTCTTGTTCCATAAATTGTTTCAACAATTCTCTTTGTTTTAAAGAAACATGTATTGGTGTTTGAACCATAATTTTTACATACAAATCTCCTTTACGGCTTGAACCAGAAATTGGAACTCCTTCTCCTTTAATTCTAAGAAGTTTTCCGTTTACTGTACCGTCTGGAACTTTAATGGAAACTCTTTTTCCATCCAGAGAAGTAATCTGTATTTCGCAGCCAAGTATTGCCTGTGTAAATGAAACTGGAACTGCGCAGTATAAATCGTTACCATCTCTTTCAAAATTCTGATGTGCTTCAACATGTAAAACTACAACTAAATCTCCAGCTGGTCCTCCGTTTTCGCCTACATCACCCTGTCCATGAACAACAATTCTCTTTCCGTTATCAACTCCAGAAGGAATTTTAAGAGACATCATCTTGTTCTTTTCCTGAATTCCACTTCCACGACAAGCTGAACAAGGTTTATCAATTACAGTTCCTTTTCCTCTACAAGAAGGACAAGTCTGTTGAATTGTAAAGAAACCATTACCCTGACGAACCTGACCTACTCCACCACAAGTTGGACAAGTTTTTTTACTTGAGCCTGAAGCACCACCACTTCCGTGACAAACTTCACAAGCTTCATTATGTCTAAAATGAATATCAGCAGTTGTTCCGTAAACAGCATCTTTAAAGCTTATATGCAAATCGTAGCGTAAACTTGCACCTGCAGCTGGACCGGAACTTCTACTTCTTGAAGAAGAACCGCTAAAACCACCACCAAAAATACTATCAAAAATGTCACTAAAGCCACCACCGGCTCCACCAAATAAGTCACTAAAGTCATGGAATGCGTGAGAGTACTGAGCACCACCGCCACCACCACCCATTCCATCAAGTCCGGCAAAACCATACTGGTCATAAATAGGTCTTTTTTGTTCATCAGACAATACTTCATAAGCTTCTGTAGCTTCCTTAAATTTGTCTTCTGCCTCTTTATTTCCAGGATTTCTATCAGGATGATATTTTACAGCCAGTTTACGATAAGCCTTTTTTATAGTTTCTTTATCAGCTGATTTGTCAATTCCTAAAACTTCATAATAATCTCGTTTTGCCATACCTTAATCCAACCTAAAAATCAATATTCTAATATATCAAAAAAAGACCCCGCCTTACAATAAGACAAGGGTCTTTCTCAAGATTAATAATAATCTAATCAATCTAGACCTAAGCCATTTTTACAAAAGCCAATCCACTCAAAAAGAGCTTAATTAACTTTTGACTTCAGTCTATTTGTCATCTTTTACTTCGTATTCAACGTCGTCTGCATTGCCTTTATCAAAACCAGATTTCTTTTCTCCAGCTGATTCAGCATTTGCATCTGGGCCAGCAGAAGCAGCGTCAGGACCTGCACCTTGAGCAGCTCCCTGTGCTCCCTGCTGTTTATAGATTTCTTCTGCAATCTTATAAGAAGCCTGTTTTAATTCTTCTGTCTTAGCTTTGATTTCTTCTGTATTATCACCCTGAAGAGCCTGTTTCAAAGCAGCAATTGCATCGTCAATCTTCTGTTTTTCTGCACCATCAACCTTGTCACCAAGTTCTTTAACAGATTTTTCAGTTGCATAAATCAAACTATCTGCTTCGTTACGAGCATCAACACTTTCGCGTTTAGCTTTATCTGCAGCAGCATTTGCTTCAGCATCTTTTACCATCTTATCAATTTCTGCATCACTTAAACCAGAAGATGAAGTAATCTGAATGTGCTGTTCTTTTCCTGTTCCCATATCCTTTGCAGAAACATGAACAATACCGTTAGCATCAATATCAAAAGAAACTTCAATCTGTGGAACACCACGTGGAGCTGCTGGAATACCAGTCAAATCAAAACGTCCAAGTGTACGGTTCTGATCTGCCATTTCACGTTCACCCTGGAGTACATGAATTGTTACGGCAGTTTGTCCATCTGCAGCTGTAGAGAAGATTTGACTCTTCTTTGTAGGAATTGTTGTATTTCTTGGAATAAGTTTTGTACAAACTCCACCCATTGTTTCAATACCAAGTGAAAGTGGTGTAACATCAAGCAAGAGGATATCCTGTTTTACATCATCATTAAGAATACCACCCTGAATAGCAGCACCTACTGCAACAGCTTCATCAGGATTTACTGCACGGCTACCTTCTTTTCCGAAAATTGATTTAACAACTTCCTGAACTTTAGGCATACGTGAAGATCCACCAACAAGAATTACTTCATCAATTTTATCTGCAGAAAGACTTGCATCTGCCAAAGCTTTTCTACAAGGTTCCTTAGTCTTTTCGAACAAAGATTCTGTCATCTGTTCAAACTGAGCACGAGATAAATTCTTCTGTAAGTGTTTTGGACCTGTTGCATCAGCAGTAATAAATGGAAGGTTGATATCTGTAGTTGTCTGATTTGACAAAGAAATCTTTGCATTTTCTGCTGCTTCACGAAGACGCTGCATAGCCATTGGATCTGTTGAAAGATCAATACCTGTATCTTTCTTGAATTCATCAATAAGCCAGTTAGCAATTACACGGTCCCAGTCATCACCACCAAGGTGTGTATCACCATTTGTAGAAAGAACTTCAAATACTCCATCAGCCAACTGAAGAATAGAAATATCAAAAGTACCACCACCAAGGTCATATACAGCAATAGTTCTTTCCTTAGACTGATCTTTATTAAAACCAAAAGCAAGAGCTGCAGCTGTTGGTTCGTTAATAATACGTTTTACTTCCAAACCTGCAATTTTACCAGCATCTTTTGTAGCCTGACGTTGTGCATCATTAAAGTAAGCAGGAACTGTAATAACTGCTTCTGTAACTTCTGAACCTAAATAATCTTCAGCAGTCTTTTTCATCTTCTGAAGAATAAATGCAGAAATTTCCTGTGGAGAATAAACCTTTTTCTGTCCGCCTTCTTCTACTTCAACACGACAGTCAGATCCATTATCTACAATCTTATAAGGCATTTTTGTTGCTTCACCTTTTAATTCACCAAATCTATGTCCAATAAGACGTTTGATGGAATAAATAGTGTTCTTTGGATTTGTAATCATCTGGTTTTTAGCAGGAGCACCAACAATACGATCTCCTTTAGTAGTAAAACCAACGATAGATGGAGTTGTTCTTCCACCTTCAGAATTCTGAATTACAACTGGTTCTCCATTTTCCATTACAGCAACACAAGAGTTTGTTGTTCCTAAGTCAATACCAATAATTTTTCCCATAGTAATGTTATCCTCCTGGATTACATTACAAAACAAGTTACACAAGGCTTTTAGCTAAGTCTGTCTTTACTAACTTGTATATGTCAGCAAATGTAATCCTTTGTACGGATAGTGAAAACAAACCGGATATCAAAGTTTTAAGCTCAGCATACATTGACATCCAGGTATAACACTACCCAGATTTTATAATTTCCTTAATTTATTTTATTCTTTTGGCACGCTAACCATAACTTTAGCATGTCTAATTACTTTATCCTTAAGTTTGTAACCTTTAAGATAAACTTGTTTTACAGTCTGAACTTTTACACCCTCTTCTTCAACACGGCCAATTGCTTCATGTTCTTCAGGATTAAATTCATCTCCCTCTTTAGCATAAGCAGCCAAACCGTATTTATCTTCAAGCATTTTTACCAGACCCTTATTAATCATCTTGATTCCATCAGCAATTGATTTAGCATCTTTTGCATCTTTTGCGGCATCAAGTGTTCGATCAAAATTATCAAGGCTGTCTAATAAATCACCAAGTAAAGAAGCATTAGCATAAGCAACAGCTTCTTCTTTTTGCTGCATCATACGTTTTCGCCAGTTGTCATTTTCTGCAGCCTTGTACAAAGCCTGAGTTTTAAGTTCAGCAATTTCTTTTTCAAGAGCTTCAATCTTTTCTTCTGGACTTATCTCTTTAGTTTCTTCCTTTTCAACTTTTTCATCAGAATTGTTATCTGAAGTTTCTTCTGTTTTAGCTTCAGCTACTTCTTCTGATTTTGTTTCTTTTTCCTGTTCTTCAGCAACGTTTTCCTGTTGCTGTTTTTCGTTAGCCATCTTCACTTTCCTTAAGATAAAATATTTTCAAATCCTTTAAATTAAAAGTTAATAATTTGGACTTTATTTCGTCAATAAAAATTTAAAAAATTTTTTAAAAATTTTATTCAAAAATCACAAATTTTTATGCAAAATCACAAGGAGCAATAACCTTAAAATGTAGATTTAAATCCTCACACTGGCAGGAAAGTTCCTGAGAATGCAGATATATTCTCTGAGCGCATTGGCCTCCATACAATTCATCTCCCAAAATTGGAAGACCTTTTGAACTTAAATGAAGTCTTATTTGATGGGTACGCCCTGTATACAAATTACATTCAATAAGGAAACAATCTTTATTTTCAACCCTGCATTCCTTTATGATTTTAAAATCAGTTTTAGAAAAATCTCCGCCCTCTTCCTGTGAAAGTTTTCCCCATTTTCCACTCTGACTTTTTGAAGAAATCCTTCCCATAAAGAATTCAACTGTAAAAGTATCTCCAACCTTGTAGTTTGATTTTTTTTCTGCAAGGGCAAGATATTTTTTTGTAAATCTGTGCTGACTGAACATTTGCGAAACAGATTTATTAATAAGACGATTTTTAGTAAATAAAATAGCTCCGGAAGTTCCCCTGTCCAAACGATGCATTATTCCTACGTAAGGTGGATTTTTTAAATCAGGATTTTTCTTCCATAAATAATCAACAAGAGAATCATGCAGATTATCTCTGTTTCCCACAATTGTCTGTTCAACTGGAAAAAATGCTGGTTTATTTACAAAAATAAGATTTTCATCTTCATAAAGGATATCTTTTTGAGAAACTTGAAATTTAATGTCATCCGGTTGTTTTTCGTAAAAGAATTTATCTTTTTCAAAAGTAAGTTTGATTTTAGAACTGCCTCTAAGTTCAAAAGAAGGTCTAAAAATTTGCCTTCCGTTTACTTCAATTGCACCAGCCAGAATTAATCGTCTGATTTTTGAATTAGAAATCTGATTTTTAAACTCTTCTGGAATTTTTTGAGGCAGAGCCTTTCTTAAAAATTCATCTATACGAATTCTTTCTCTTGTGGAAAATTCAAATATCTGGGACATAGTTTAATTTAATATCTCATAGTCAGGGCCTTCCTGACTGGCAAATATACGAACTTTACAATTCATCATACAAACGTTTTCGACAAAAGATTCTAAATCAAAAATTTCCTGACTAAAAATATCATCAGGATTGTATGAAACTTCCACTACCGATTCCTGACCTTCTCCTGCAAGTCTAGCCATTGCTCCATTCAAATGAACAATATCTTCTACAAGAGTTTTATATTCAGAAGCGTGTTTTTCTTCAAATTTTTCTTCCAAAAATAAAAGTTGCATTTTTTCGATTGATTTATGACTTTCTTTCTGCGGATCAAAACCACTCTTAAAATCGCAATTATTACAGTGCTGCCATTCTGCAAAATCTGCAAGAAAGACAGAAGGATAAATTCTAAGAGGTTTTAATAGTGTCAAAAACCAGGGAACAGCTCTTCCGGCAGTATAAAAAGTTGCACAAGAAAATGAAAGATCACGGCAATAACGTATATCCTGAGGAGAAAAAGTTCCGGTTGCCTTTGGAGAAATTCTGTCATCATCAGAATTTGCTTCTAATTGAGGAAAATCTATATGATTTGGATATTGTCGAAGGGCAAAATCAAGACGTTCCATAAAAGCCTTCATGGAATCTCCTGGTAAAATTGCATAGTTTAAGTAAAAACCAAAAACAATTCCAAAATCGTTTAATAATTTGGCCTTATTTGAATAGAATTTTTTATCAAAAAGGATTTTTCCACCTTTTTCCTGACAATTTAATGGAATATCAAAAGAAAGAAATAACTGACTTGCAGCAGAAACCAAATCTCTATCTATAACAGAAGCATCAACATAAATATTTACGTAAACATCAGCTGCATAACGGGCAATAAGATTAATTATTTTGATAAGACGTTTTTTATCTTTTGCAATAGCCTGATCATGAATTGTAAATTCTGTAATTCCCTTTTCTGTCAAAGCTGAAATCTGATCTTCAATTTCGTCAGATTTAAAATTATATTCTTTTACCATAAACAATTCTCTTTGATAAAAATTAAAAATATAGGTTCAATTTCGAGTATTTGATTTACAAACCGTGGCAAGGATTGTAAGGGC
>CAMGTC010000077.1 GCA_946061765.1 uncultured Treponema sp. | reverse complement strand
CAAAAATAATAACATCAGGACGCCGCCAGTAATACTGCCCCTGAATCCACATCTGCGAAACTGCAGTAAAAATGTTGTTTTGGGGATTTTCAAAATCAATGAGCTTGACAAAATCAAAAGTCTGTTTGCCATTTTGTTTGAACTCAACCTTGCGTCCATTACGAATCAAATTGTAATTATCGTAATTGGTCTTTACCATGTCGCTGCCGGTAAAGTCACGGCACAATTCACGAATTACAGAATCTATATTTTCGGAAGGAATATCTGGATTGATTTTGTAGAGAGCAGTTTTTATCTCTTGTGGCAAAACACATTGTTTTTTAGAAGTACGGCCAGTTCCATCGTTTAAGTTTTCTTTACGTCCAGGATCTGAATCACACTGGATGAAATTATACGCAAGCTCATCGCTTTTAAGAATGTTTATAAGAGAAACTTCAATGTCATCTTCGGTAATGTAATTTGCCATAAACAACGCCCCCAAAAGTCGTGCATCAAATTAAAATAGTGGGAATTTCCACTATTTTCCCTTATTTTCCTCTATTTTATCATCATATGATTCACTTTTTGTATATCCGACAAGCCTTTGATTTATTGGAATTGTAGTCATAAATCCAAGATTTACCAAACCTTCCAAATCTGTTCGCACTGTTTTAATGGAAACGCCCAGCACATTTATCAAGTTCTTACATTCAAATATTGAACCCGGCTTTTCCTGAATCATTTTTAGAATATGCGCCTGTCTTTCATTTATTCCTTTTATATTTCTAAATTCCAACAGCGCATTATTTTCAGCAGATTTTCTTTCAAGGTAAATTTTAAGTTCTTCAAATGCTTCTTTTAAGACATTCATGTTATATTGAATGAAGTAACCTAAATCATAGTCATCATGTTCTGTATATAAAAACGCTTTTTCGTACTGTCTCTT
The DNA here is from genome assembly GCA_946061765.1 of uncultured Treponema sp. GTDB lineage: Bacteria > Spirochaetota > Spirochaetia > Treponematales > Treponemataceae > Treponema_D. Next base: position 9,647 of record CAMGTC010000077.1, on the reverse strand, counting down.
TTTCTTATAGATAATTCGGGAAATAGAAAGGAATTCTGTCATCCAATAACCTTTCTTAAGCATATACCAATAAAACAATGAACGAGCAGTTCTTCCATTTCCATCAACAAACGGATGCAAAAAAGATATCATAAAATGAATAATAATTGCCTTAATAATAGGATGAATAAAGAAGGCATCACTATTTACAAAATTGCAAAGCCTATCAATAACTATTGGGATTTGCTTAAATGATGGAGGTTCATGAGCAACTTCCCCTGTAATTCCGTTGGCAACATAGATATTGTTATCTTTTCTGAAACTACCCTCATCTTCTGGATTATCCAAAGTTTTCTCTGTAATTCTTTTGTGGATTTCCAATAAAAGTTCAGGAGTTAAATCTTTATCTTTTTGTTCAGCCAGAAAACGTATTGTATTGTAATTGTTATATATCATCTGCTGGCTTTTATCTTTTGGCTTTATCTGCTTTCGAAGCATTTCTTTTGCGGCTTTTCTTGTAGTATTCGCACCTTCCATCTGACTTGATGCAATAGCCTCTTCCATAATTGAACTTAAAAGATAGTATTGTTTATTTTTCTCCGATATTGTTGTTGAACCAGAAATTGTACCTCCAAAGTTCATGTCAAATTCATGAAGAAGCTGCTGAATGTAATTTGTTGTTTTGAAAACAAACTGATAATTTCCAAATCGCACAAAACTTGCATAGCTTAAGCGTGAAAATTTTACTACCTGCCATAAAACTTCCGAAGGTAATGTTTTATCACCAAGATATTTTATCTTATCCCAATATAAATACTCTTTCTCTATTTTTAGAAGTAAATCCTGATATACAGGTGCAGACATTATCTGCATAATTTGCATAGGATATATGGCATCTGTAATTACAGGTGGATTCTCAATCATAGATTAAGACTAACATGAAAACTTATAATTGGCAAGAAAAATAGAGGGAATTTCCTCTATTTTCCACTAATTTCCACTATTCTCTTTCTTTTCCTAAAAGAAAATCAGCCAGATTTATTATACTTATTCCTTCGTATAAATATTTTTCGTGTCTTGTTCGCGCAATTAAAACTTTAGGGTAAGCGTCTTTTATGCTCAATAAAGGAGTTACTTCACGTTCAAGAGTTTCTGGTAAAGAAATATCATCACTAACCTGAATATAGATTTTTTCACTCTGCTTTATTGCAACAAAATCAATTTTCTTTTTATATAAGACTCCGGTGTAAACTTCGTAGCCCCTGCGCAGCAATTCTATACAAACCATGTTTTCATAAACTCTGCCATAATCCATGTTTTTAGTTCCAAGAATTGCATAGCGGAAGGAATGGTCGGCCAGATAATATTTATCCTGGCTGGCAAGATATTTTTTGCCTCGGATGTCATAACGGCGGACTTTATAAAAAGCAAAGGTGTTGCAAAGATAACTAAGGTAAGATCCTATGGTTTTGTCATTTGTTTTTTCCTGATTACTTGTAAGAGTATCGGCAATTTTACGAACAGATACTTCTGAAGAAATATTATCCAGCATAAAATCATTTAATTTATTCAGCAAAACTTCATTTCTGATTTTATACTTTTGAACAATATCACGTGTAATGAGTGTATCAAATACATCTTTGATATAAGCGTATTTTTCTTCTGTAGATTTATAGACAAAAGAGCCTGACATTCCGCCTTCTTTAACATAAGAATCAAAAGCATTTTCAGGATCAGCATTTCTAAAATATTTCTGATATTCTAAGAATGAAAAAGGGAATACTTTTATTTGAAAAACGCGGCCTGTAAAAAGGGTCGCTAAATCACTGGAAAGCAAAAAAGCATTTGAACCCGTTATATAAATATCATATTTCTCACTAGCATGAAACGAATTGATTACTTTTTCAAAATCTGTACAAAGCTGAACTTCGTCTATCAACAGGAAGTTTGTTTTATTAATTTGATATCGTTCTTCTACATAGGAATCTAAGGCATGGGCTGTTTTAATTGAATCAAACTCAAAAAGATTGTAATTGATATGGATAATATTTGCATCTTTTTTATTCTTTTTTATCCAATCAATGAATGCATCCATCAGCTTAGACTTACCACAACGTCGCACCCCTGTTATTACTTTTATATCAGGTGTTCCCATTACGTTTTTGAGTTTATCTAAATAGAAGTCTCGTTCAATTAATTTCATAAGAAAAGTATACACCGTCTATTTCGCAAAATCAATATTTTTTTAATTTTGCGAAATACACATTAATTTATGAATCTTCAAACCTATAGAGATGAAAATAACTATCTTTTGCTTGGACATTCAGCTCCATCGATTGAAAAACAAGAATGAGAAGAAATAACTATTTTACAATGAGGGCAATCAAATTCTTCATGATCATTCCAACCAGTAAGCTTAGTAATTGTTAGAATATACTTTCTATTACATTTAGGACAAGATACTTGTTCTTCGTACGTATCTGATATCTCTCCTCTTTCCTCTGCGATTTTTCCTATCCATTCCGCAAAATCTCTATTTTTGGAGAGTTTTTGATTGAAACTAATAAATGACAATTCTTCAATCTTCTTACCTGCGTGAAAAATCGAAACCGGTCCATCATCTGATACTGTTATTACATATAGTTTAGGCTTTTCATATGAAAAACAGACTGCAGAAGTATGCCTTGTACCTGAATATTTCTTTACATTTTTTAATGTACTTGGTTTATATTGTAAAAAAATATTCGAGAAGCGGACTTTTAGAAATTGATCAATAATAATTGCTCCATCATTGAAATTTAAATAATTCTTTAAAATTTCTTGCTCAGGTATTTTATTTAAATCTATATTTCGTGCTTTTGATTTATCAAACCATTTACTATAAAATCTTGTTTTATTAAAATACACAATAGTTGCACCAATTTTATTTAATGATAATTCAAAATAAGCGAAGAAAATCAATTTTTCAAGATGAGTAATGTTTATAGACGCATCTATACTTCTTATTTGATTCAGAACGCTATTTACTGTTGGAGTATATTTCCAAATTCTACCTTCTAAAATTGATATGCACCCTTTAAAATAAATTCTAATGTCTTTTTCTGTTTTTATAATTATTACATTTTTTTCATCATTAACAAAAGTTAGTAAATCTCGCTGAGATAATTCATTTTCAAAAATAACAGTTTTTGATTTAGTATTTTTTTCAGTTAATTGAAAAGTTTTTTTTCCATCGGATGTATTATCTAAATAATATGAAACAATAGAATGTTTTAAAGTAGTCTTAAATTTATCACAAAGTATTAATCCTTGTATTGAAATCTTTTTTTCATGTTCCTTTTCTGTGATTATATCATTTAAAATTTGATAGAAATCAGGATATTCGTTTTCAATTCCAAGAAAAGGCAGTTTTTCTAATTCACATTCTTTTTTCAATAATTCAACTTTATCGTTCATAGATGTATATTCTCCTGGCTATTCAATCTCTTTCATAAACTCATCTAATAAAACCATGAAATGTTTTTCATCTATTTCAAGATTAAACATTTTTAGAATTTTATTTTTCAATTCAATCATTTTTGTCTTACAATGACCATCATTTTTTAGAACAGCTCCCATCTTACGTGTATCAACAGCACACTCATGATACTTAGGATTTCCGAATTCAAAATCTGGAACGTAGATATTTGTGTAATCCGATTGAGTTACCCATGCAGCTCCCATTTCATTCAAGCAGGCAGGACTTTCTAGATATGTATTAGACCAAAGAATAATCATAAATACTTTATTATCAAAATTCTCACGAAGATATTCATAAATATTCTTATCCATTGGAATTCCATTCAATTCATGTGATGTGTAAATTAATTGTTCATCTTTTACACCTAAGCCAACAATAAACTTCCTAAGTGCGTCACCGTATTTTTTATCAGAAGAACTGTGACTGATAAAAATAATTGGTGAAAATGAATTCTTACATTCAGCAACTTCATTTTGAAAGACATAATTATCAGGAATTTGTGACACCTTTAAAATAAATTGATTTATTTTTTCATAGTTAGTTTTATGTTCAAGTTTATGAGCGTTATATGGTGATTTCATTAAACGTTCAATATTTTGGTTATACCAGGTTTGTGCTTGTTTCAAACAATACTTTATGGCTTTTAAATCCATTTTTTCCAATGCAATTTCTAATTGTTCTAAATAGTTACCAATATTTCCAGCTTTTGTCCATGTTAGAATAGTACTCTTAAAACTTCCTATTTCCATTTTTAATTGGTTTAAAATTTCTAAAAAAGATTCCTGTTCTGCATTCAAATTATTTGTTCCAAAATCTTCAATTAGAGCTTTATTTAATAAACCAAGTACAATTTTCGCATCTCTAATCGCAGAACCATTATTAAACGATAGATTTGAATCCAAATCCGGAAAATTTGCAGCAAATACTCCTTTAATTTCGACAATAACATCGAACACAGACGATTCATCGGAATTTCCTTCAGAAAACGAATCTAATTCTTCTTGTAGCTGATTAATATATTTCTGTATAAATTCTTTTTTCTGATTATCCATAAATAATTATTCTACCTCCAGTTTGCCACTCATAAGGCGTGGTAACAACAAGTCGCGCTGTTGGGTTAGGTTGGTGATTTGTTTATTCAGATTCTTTATTTGTTCAAATAAAGGTGAAACTTTATTTTCAAATATCTGAATTATTGAATATTCAGGTTTTACAACCTTAAGTTTTTCAAATTTTCCTTTGCTTAAATTTGTCATGGTCGTACCTGTATTTCCAAACATTTCTATAGTTTCTTTCATGTTTGAAACTGTAAAATATAACCATGGCAGATATTTCTTATCCGCCAAAATAATTGAATTAATCTGCTGATTTGTGTTTGCAGGATAAGCATTTATTGCAGTTATTCCTCCTGTTCCAATGCAAGAAACCATAATTGAATTTTCTGGTAAATACTGTGCTTTTTGATATTCACATCCTAGGTTTGATAGATATTCAGAAGTTGATTGAACAAACATATTTCCATGCATATCAGGAGTTTTTACAAACATAATATCTCCACCATAATATTCTTCTATCTCTGTTGGTGGTGTTTTTCCTGTTATTACTTTTCCAAAATCCTTTAAGCGACAAATAGACCACCCCTCTGGAATTCCATTTTCAAAGTTTGTGGTTTGGTAGCCGGGGAAGCGGAAGCGGACGAACCATTCTTTGTAGAGTTCGCTTGCGGCGGTTTGCAGGGCTTCTATCTGCTTTTTGTAGTTTTGTATGAGGTTGTCGTAGGCTGATAGTATTGAGGCGATTTTTTGTTGATACGAAATATCTTCATGTATTAATATTTTCTTTTTTTGGAAAAAAGGAATTGTTAGTTGAGGTTGTGCTGAACCTGTACCTATTATGGTATCAATTTGAAAGTAATAATACAAATATTTTGCATTTACTAAAGTTCTATCGGGTATTACAGACAAAAGTCTAACTATAGGAAGAAAAGGAGTTGGTCTATAAAAAACTGTTCCAATATTAACGCCTCGGGCAGCTACAGTTATACAATCCCCTTCAATTTGAGATTTATTTGTATAACCATATAAACCTTCATTATCCAACCCATTAGAATAAATTGGTATTGGACATTCGGAGTTTTGTATATCAGAGTATATTTCAGGTCTATCACCGCCTGAATAAATTTTTGAAACATCTCCAATTCGATATGTTATTTTTTTCTGCATCTTCCTAATTCTCTTTCATAGCTCCCGAAACACATGACTGTAGCTGGTGTGCAGTCATGGCGTAGCGTTCGAGATGACGGTTTTTATTTTCAATTTCTAAAGCAATTCTTTCAGTTTTTCAACATCGGGCAATGCTTTACGCAGTTTTTCCGGCATATCTTCTGCACTACGATAGGTTGCCACACCCATCGGCTTATCATAATCTTGAATTACATATTCAGCAAAATCTTTATTTACGTTTTTACACAAAATTAATCCGATAGTAGGATTTTCGTGCGGCTTTTTCAGTTTGTCATCTATGATTTTCAGATATGCGCAAAGCTGCCCTAAGTATGCGGTTTTAAAATCTCCTTTTTTGAGTTCCACAACCACAAGCGCGTTTAACTCACGATTAAAAAAAAGCAGGTCAGGATACTGTTCTTCACCAAAGATTTCCAGATGATACTGATTTCCCACAAATGCAAAATCATTTCCGAATGTCATAATAAAGTTCTTTACATTCTGTACGATTTCCTGCTCTATAACTTTTTCATCTATATCAGCATTATCACGAACGCCTAGTTCTTCTACATTTATAAAATCCAACAGGTATTCATCTTTGAACATCTGTATTGCTTTTAGTGCCTGCTTTGAGTCTGTAATAGTCTTTGTAAAATTGTTCGGGAGAGTCCCGCGTTTTTCAAACAAATTTGATTCAATCTGCGAAGAAAGTGTTTCTTTGCTCCATTGGTTTTCTACCGCTTGTCTTATATAAAAAAGACGCTCCGCAAGTGTTTTCGCTTTTCTGATAATAATCATATGATGAGTAAAACCAAGTGAAAGAAATGTTTCTATATTGAATTTTTCACCTTTCAAGTCCCGTTCATTTATCAGTTGCAGAGTATCAATTTCGCTAACTGCGGTTAGCGATTTATCGCTTCTTATTTCGCTAGCTGTAGTTAGCGATTCTAAATCTTTGCTCCATTCTTCGTAAAACTGCCGCATAAACTTGATATTTGCAGCGGAAAATCCTCGTAAGCCAGGCAATTCCTTATGCAACTGTTCACTAATCTTTTCTATTGCTCCGGTTCCCCAAAATCCGTCACGGGAATTTCTAGAAACATACTGTCCAATCCCATAATTAAGAGAAAGAGATTCTGCATTTACATTTCTTGCTGCTTTATACTGGCTTTTTAGGATGGCAGTTTTTATTGCCTGCACGGCTTCTGTATAATCAATTTCGTTTTTCATTCCCCAAACAACTCCTTCAAATTAGCTGCAATCTGTTTTTCGAGAGTTCCGGCTTCTTTGCTTAAGCCGCCAAGTTCGGTGTTGAGACCCATCATTTTGGCTTTGAACTCAGCTTCGGTCATGCCATCATCTTCGATTACAACTCCTACGTAGCGGCCGGCGTTGAGGGTATAATCCTGGTCGCGGATGCCGTCTTCGCCTTCTATGCTGGCTGCTTTGCAAAGGCCTATTACATCGGTGTAGGTTCCGTTTGGGAAGCGTTCGTTGAGCCAGTCGATCTGTGACTGCCAGTAGTCTTTTGTTTTTACTTCTTTGTCGTCGCTGGCTTGGGGTGCAGCTTTAAGGGCGGTGGTGTATTCTGCTAAGAGGTCTTTAAAGGACTGGGTGTCGCCGTTGTAGAGTCGGGTGATGATGCCCAGATTTTTTATCTGCTCGTCGCTGAATTTTCTGTGAGCACGGTCTACCTGGGTAAAGATAGATCTAGCATCTATAAAAAGGATTTTGTCTTTTTTCTGCTCGTCCCGGGTTTTCTGTTTGTCGAAGAACCAGAGAGTTGCAGGAAGGGTAACGGATGAAAACATATTGCTTGGAAGGGTTACCATCTGGCTGATGATTCCTTCTTCTATCATCTTTTTGCGGATTTCCAGTTCTGACCCGCCGGCATCGCTTGCGGAGTTTGCCATAACAAGGGCTGCTTTTCCTTTATCGTTGAGGGAGCTTGCAAAATAACTTATCCAAAGATAGTTTGCATTTGGAACGGTTTCTTTTTTGTCGCTGCCTTTTTTTGCGGTTTTTGATTTATTCTTTGGAACACCGTAAATGTTAAAGCGGGGGTCATCTTTTACTTTGTCGTACACAACTTCGTCTGCGTTAAATGTGTTTGAACCTGATATTACATAATCAAAATTACCGAATGCTGTGTATGGGTCTGAATAATAAGGATTTGCTTCTGTGATTTCGCCACGAACGATTTTTGAATTCAAAATAAGATTCATTTTTGCAAGTTTGACATTTTCAGGATTCTTTTCAATTCCATAACATCGAAACTTCGGAATCTCATCAGAAGTTTTGTTGTGGCGGTGCATAAAGCGGGCTGCCTGAACAAACATACCGCCCGAGCCACAGGCCGGGTCTAAGATTTTCTTTTCGCCATTCTGTGGCTGGAGAACTTCTACCATGTAGCGGACAACGGTTGCCGGTGTATAGAAGGTTCCGCCGTCTTTTCCTTCCTGAAGTGCAAATTCGCCAAGGAAGAATTCGTAGATTTCGCCAAAGAGGTCTACGCTGATGTTTTCCGGAATATCCATAAAAATGCGCATGATGTTGGAAAGAAGTTCCGGCTCTTCTTCGGGCACAAGCTGACCATACACTTCTTTTGGAAGAACGCCATCCATCTTTTCATTTTCCCGTTCTATGGCTTCCATTGCCTTTTTTACGAGGGTTGCTTTGTTTGCATCATCGGGCGCATCGTTAATTGTTGTGTAGTAAGCTTCTGGCGGAAGGTAAAAGCCGCAGTATTTGATTGAAATGTCCTTTATGGATTTTTCGGCTCGTGTACCTTTTGATTTATTATATTCGGCTTCTATTTCTGCTTTGTGCTGTTTGTAAAGAATGTCTGCATAGCGGAGGAAGATTAGGCCTAAAATTGGCTGTCCGTATTTGTTTGCTGCTAAGTGGGCACCTGCACGAAGAACATCGGCGGCGTGCCAGAGGTTGTCTTTTAGGGTTTTGAGTTCTGAATCGGTCATGTATATTTCTCACGATTTTAATAATTTGTAACATTATATCATATATTTAAGTCTAATTTATTTTATATAGAGAATTTTGTTTTGCTTGCCCAGTGGCCTCAGACGTATGAAAAATTAGGGAAACAGGAGGCTTTATGATCAATTCTCCCTAAAATATTCTATAAAAGCCTGATTCAAATCCTTGTACAATCCCCGGGCAATCGGCAGGGCTTGGTCATTGTCCAAAATACATTCGGTACGGGTGATTTTTGAGATTCTTGCAAGGTTTACTAAAAGGCCTCGGCGCAGGCAGAAAAACTGTGGGACTTTATCAGGCCGATTATGGCAGAGTTCCTGACTGACTTGGGAAAAGGAAGCCTTCCACTGGCGGTCGAAATTTTCAGTTTTTAAAAAAACGTAATGGCCTTGGGCTTCAAGATAAAGTATCTGGTCATAAGAAATTCTTTCTATATCTGAGCCCTGGTTCAAAACAAAATAATTCTGGGCTTTTTTCTTACTTTCCTGGTAGAGGGAATCGAGCAGGGGAAAGAGGACTTCTTTTTTTATTGGTTTTATAATGTAGCGGACGGCTCCAACTTCGTAGCCTTCAATTGCATAATCTGGAATTCCGGTTATAAAAATGATTGAAGATTTGCAGGAATTCTGACGTAGTTTTTTTGCCAGCTCCATACCGTTCATATTCTTCATCTGAATGTCAAAAATTAAAAGATCATAGGGGGCCTTGTCCGGGCTTTCAAAAAGAAAATTTTCGGCAGAAGGGTAGCTTTCCAACTGGTAATCTCCCTGGCAGAGCGGCCCCTTTGCCCATTCATTTATGAGTGAACTTTCAAAATCTAAAATTACTTTTTCATCTTCACAAATTGCAATGCGGTACATATTTATATTATAGCATGAATGCATAAAATTGATTTTTATAATCGCATTTGCATTATGAAAAGACTGCCAGTC
>CAMGTC010000076.1 GCA_946061765.1 uncultured Treponema sp. | reverse complement strand
TTTTTACTTGATTCACCACTTTTTTTTCGGTTAGATTTAACGTGATTCAATGCGTTATATAGACAAGCAAAATAAAATTAATTATAATAAAAAAATACGCTATATGTTAAAAAAGTGTTTTATTAAACACTAGGAGGATTTTTGGCAAACAATTATGATAACAACAATAAGGGATTACGAGTCAATGAAATGATCCGTATTCGTGAGGTACGTGTAATCGATGAAGAGGGAAATCAGTTAGGTATTATACCTACTCCTGAAGCTCTCAAAATGGCTAAAGATAAAGATCTCGATCTTGTTGAAGTTTCGCCAAATGCGAATCCACCAGTTTGTAAAATACTTGATTATGGTAAATACAAGTTCGAACAGGAAAAAAAGCTCCGAGATTCCAAAAAGAACCAAAAAGTATTAAAGTTAAAGGAAATCCGTATGCAACCAAAAATTGGTACAGGAGACCTTGATACTAAAGCCAAACATATTCAGGAATTTCTTGATGAAGGTGATAAAGTTAAAGTTACTATCCGTTTCCGCGGACGTGAATTAGCTCACACTGATTTAGGATACAATGTCTTGAATGAGGTGCTACAGCGACTTACCTCGGCGTACGTCATTGAAAAACCAGCCGCTATGGATGGTAGAAATATGTCAATGACAATCTCAGCAAAAGCCGCAAAATAAGGGGTTTAGAAATGCCTAAAATGAAGACAAAGAAGTCAGCTGCTAAACGTTATTCTTTAACAGGCACTGGCAAAGTTAAACACAAGAAACAGAACCTTCGTCATATTTTGACAAAGCGTTCACCAAAAAGAAAGAGACAGCTTCGTGCTAACGGTTATGTTGCTGAAGCTGATGCACGCAAAATCAGAAAGCAAATGCTTCCATACGGTTAATGAGGTGAATAAATGTCAAGAGCAATAGACGGAACAAAAAGAAAGAATCGTCGCATTAAAATTTTGAAACTTGCTAAAGGTTTCCATGGCGACAGAAAATCAAATTTCAAACCAGCTAAAGACGCTGTAACAAAAGCATTAGGTCATGCTTATGTAGACCGCCGTGATCGTAAACATGAATTCCGTTCACTTTGGATTGCCCGTATTAACGCAGCAGTTCGTGACGAAGGAATGACTTACTCACAGTTTATTAATGGAATTACAAAAGCAGGTATTAAATTGAACCGCAAGGCTCTTTCTAATATGGCAATTGAAGATCCAGCAGCATTCAAAGCAGTTGTAGAAGCTGCAAAGAAGGCTCTTAAATAGTTTTGACTATTAGGGATTAAAAATGATTACACTTGATCAGGTTTATTTACTAGAACAAAAGGTTGAAAGTGCTGTTGAAAAAATACAACAGCTACAAGCTGAAAACGATGCTCTGCGCAAGAAATGTTCAGAGCTCACAAATGCGCTTTCTAGCAAGTCGGAGCAACTTACATCTTTTGAAAGTGATCAAACCCAGATTGAGAATGGAATCAAAAAGGCGCTTGAACGTCTTAATGCTATTGAAAATTCAGTACTTAAGACAGTTCAAGCTGCTCCTGCTACACTTAAACAAAAGCCAGACAACATTTCTAATAAAGAAGTTGTTGAAGAAAATTACAACTCCCCTGCTATGGGTGCAATGAATTTTCAATCAATGATGAATGTAGAAAAAAGTGGCTTTGAAAACGAAAAAAAATCAACTATTATTCCTGAAGATAAAGAAGTTACTATAAATTTAAATTTCCCGAAAAGTCATAATGAAAGTCTTATAAATCAGGTTTCAGAAGTTGAAAAAGAACTTAGTGATACAATAAATAACACAAATCCTTTTTCTTTAAATCAAGACAACAATAATGAAAATTCTTTAAACGAAAATTTTGAAGAAGATAATGAAAATTCTGATGAATTGGGGTTTGATATTTTCTAATGACAAAGCTTCAAATTGATTTACTTGGTACAAGTTTTACCATTCAGTCTCATGAAAAAAGAGAATACCTTGAAAAACTAGTTAGCTATTACTCAACATTTATAGATGATGTCAAAAAGACACATTCAATCAGAAATCCAATTCAAATAGCAATTTTAAGTGGAATTATGCTTTGTGACGAAATCTACAAAGAAAAAGAAAAGAAAGTTGTACTTGAAAATAAGACTTACAAACCAATTCAGCTAAAAACAGAAGAAGAAGTTAATCGAAAAACTAAAGAGATGATTGATAAAATCAATAAGGTTTTGTAATTGGCCAAGAAAATTTGGATTGATGCAGACTCCTGCCCTAAAGAAGTTAGATTTCACTCCCAGAAAATAGCCGCAAAGAACAATATGGAAATTTTCTTTGTTGCAAATAAAAATATTCCTTGCGATAAAAAATTCCCATGTAAAATGATTATTTGTGATTCGACCAAAGATTCAGCAGATAATTATATTTTCAATCAGGCTGATACAAAAGATTTGGTAATCACCAGAGATATTGTATTTGCCGACAGACTAGTTGCTAAAGATGTAAAAGTTATAAATGATCAGGGAAGAGAATTTACTAAAGAAAACATAAAGGAAATACTTGCAGATAGAAATTTTGATTTTGCCCTGGCGGAAGCTGGTGTGGTTAAACATCATTCCTATGGATATACAAAAAAACAGTTTGCAGATTTTGCAAACTGTTTTGACAGAGTTTTAACAAATTTATTAAAAGAAAATGATTAGTCTTCTTTATCATCTGGAATTGCAAGTTGAATAGCACAAATACGATCTTTTACCTGCATAAAAGCCAGAACAACTTCTGGGTCAAACTGAGTTCCCGCAGAATTTTGAATCTCAGAAAAAGCATCATCAATTGTCCAGGCGTCTTTATAGCAACGTTTGTGACTTAAAGCATCAAAAACATCAGCTACAGCAACAATTCTTGCAGATAAAGGAATTGCTCTGCCTTTTAATACTTTACCTTCAGGTACAATTCCATCCTTAATTGAAAATTTACTTAAATCTATATCTCCTGGATAACCATTTTTACTACCGTCATACCAGTCATGATGATGTAAAGCAATATCCATAGACATTTGATCCAAAGGACTTTCTGGAGGATTAAATAACTGTGCTCCAATGCAAGTATGACCCTTCATAATATTTCTTTCTTCATCAGTAAATCTTGGAAAGACCTTTCTCAAAATCAAATCTGAAATACCAACTTTTCCAACATCATGGAATTTGGCTGCAATCTTAAGATTATCTCGGTAAGAATGCATTTCTTCTTCGGAAATATTATGATTAAAAGCCCATCTATCATAAATTTCAAGAGAATAAGAAGATACTCTTTCTACATGTGGATAGGTTTCTTTTGGATCACGGAATTCTGCCATTTTTAGCATACGGCGTACCATATCACTTGTAAGATATGCCTTCTGTAAAGCTTGAACGGCACTTGATGCAAAGTGAGTAATCATTAACTCTGCTTCATCATCAAAAGGAATTACTTCACCATCTTTATTTTTTGCATTAATTATCTGAAGAACACCTAAAACTTTTCCATTTGGCATTTTTAATGGAAGAGTGTACATAGATTTTGTTCTATAATTTGTTGTAACATCGGTATTCTTATTAAATTTGTAAGGTTTATCTTCTGGGATTGTATAACAATCTTCGATATTTATTGGCTGCCCAGTTAAAGCAACATAACCACAAATTTGCTTAGGATTAATTGGGAATGAAAAAACTGTATAAGGCAATTTCTGACCAGGAGCTAACTCCTTAAGATGAGTATCATTCTGGCCGTATTTAATTTTTACTTTATTATCTTCTACAACGTAAATAGAACCAGCGTCTGCATTAACAATATGTCTTGTTTCAGTTAAAATGCTTTCCAAAAGAACGTCAACATCCTGAATTTCTCCAAGTTTACGTTCAATTTCAATGATACGTTGAAGTTTGTCTTCGTTTTCGTTTTCCATCTTTTTTCCTAAGAGAATTATGTCTTTATTATTTAACTAGTATGACCAAAAAAAATCAAGCCATTAATGAAACTTCTTTTCTTATTAAACAAAAATATATTGGACCTGCCCCATTATTTACATCTGGCAAAATCTGATATCCATATTTAGTTTTTTCGATTTTTAACTCCTCTACTTTTGTAAAATTTTCTATTTCTTCCACCGGGAACTTTGGTTCTTTAAATGAAAATTCATTTCCATTCTTTAAGAATTTTTTGATTAATCTTTCTACAAGTAAATCATTTTCGGCATCTGCTAGAGCACAGGTAGAATAAAGTAAATAACCGCCTGGAAGCAGCAATCTATAGGCAGAAGAAAGTAAAGCCCACTGCTCTATTGCTAAAGATTTTATTCTGGAAGGAGACCATTGAGATAAATATTTTTCATCAAGATAAACATGTCTTTCGGAAGAACAGGGTGCATCAAGAAGAATACAATCAAAAGCTTCCGATTGTCTTTTACACCAGGTTGATGCATCTGAACAAGAAGTTTTTACCCTTTGAGAGATTTCTGGTGGAAGACATTCATTAATTGAAGCATCTAATCTTCGTTTTCTATCTGGAGAACGTTCATTTGAACTTAAAATAGATTGTTTTTCCATTCTGGAAGCAAGGACAAGGCTTTTTCCACCGGGTGCAGCGCACATATCTAAAATATTTTCAGCCCCACTTAATGGAAGTGCAAGAGCGGCATAAACACTTGCAATATCTAAAAAATATGATTTTTGAGAGCCAGGAACTTTATATTCAACAGGATTATTATTAAGAGGAAAAGTTTTTAATAAATCATCCCAGCGATTTGAATACAGATTTTTATAATATTCTTCAAATCCCTCTTTACCTCTTAAAACATTATTCTGATTTTTCATAAATAGTATTTTCTAAATCTCCATAAGTTATGATATTAAACTTTAATTTATAATTAATAATCCTTTCAAAAGCCTTACTTATTTTTTCTTCGAATTCTTTATCTTGGCTGGCCTTTTGATATAAAACTTTAGCTTCTTTTCCAAATCGCTTTTCACTTGTCATAATACAATCCACACCGGCATCAATAGCCATAATAACTGCCTTTTGAGGACTATAACCATTATTTACTAAAGCGCCCATAAAAATGTCATCAGAAAAAATTAGGCCCTGATAATTATATTTATTTCTTATAACATCAGTTACCCAAGCCTTAGAAAGACAGGCAGGAGTTTGTGGATCAAGAGCCGATGTTCTTGCATGAGACATTAAAATTGCACTTGCACCAAGTTTTGAAATTTCAAAAAATGGTATTAAAGAATCTTCTAATTTCTCTTTACTTAATTTTATTTCTGGAAGTCCTGTATGAGGATCTGTATTTGTATTACCTGGAAAATGTTTTACAACTGTGGCAATATTATTATTTTCATAAGCCAGGACACAAACTTTACCGTAATCAAGAACTTTTTCCTTATTGCCAAAACTTCTTCCCTGTAGAAAATCTTTATTTTGAGGAGTTGATATTTCAAGAACTGGAGCAATATTCATATTAAAGCCTAATTCTTTCATTTTTTTTGCCTGATTTGAATAAATATCGTAGGCCTGATATATTGAATATTCACTGGCAATTTTTTCTTGAGATTCAAGCCCGCCAGTTAATTTTTTAAGACGATTTACATAACCGCCTTCCTGATCAATTGAAAGATAAGGATTTAACTGATTATTTTTTGAAGAATAATCTTTTATAGATTCCATAAAGCTTAACTGTTCTTGAGTAGAATCAGCTAAATTATAAGAAAAAAATAAATAACCACCTGCTATTAAAGGAGTTGAAGGATGGATTTTCCCCTTATCTTCTGTAATTTCTTTGAATGTTTCATAAGAACGGAAATTTTTATTACCTTCCAGATTTTCAACAAAAAGCTGAGCAATTTTAATTTCCAGAGGACATTCTTTTAGATATTTATCTAAAATTTCCTGATTTTTTTTCTGACTTTCCAGAATATAAGATTGTGCGTAAGAAGCAAATTTTCTGTTATTTATTTCTTTTTTGTTCTGAATTTTTTCTGCTTTTGAAGTACAAGAAATTAATAATAAAGTAGTTAAAATCAATAAAGATGATAAGGCCTTATTCATATTGAAATTATAATGATAAAAGCTCTTATAGTATAGATAAGCTTTTTTTATTATAAAACTTAGTTTTTTAATATTTAGTTCGAATTTCGAAATTTTATTTGGTAATGCATAAAAATGATTTTTATAATAGCATTTGCATTATGCAAAATACTGCCAGTCAGAAAGCGACTGTCAAAACCGTTACCGCCTGCCTGACGGCAGTCAGGGCGTTGCTACATTCGCAAGTCGGCAAAGAAACTGATATGTTGTGCGAAAAAGTCAATATAAAAAAAGAAAAAACAGCAGGAACAGGTGTTTTTCGGCAATTGCCCACTCTGATATACGCTGATTAGGAATTTTCTCCACGCAGCAAGGTCAATGGTCCGCCAAAAATTGTTCTTTCTAGTCTATCAGCAGAAATCATTCATTCGGGACGTTGAGGTCGCTGGTTCGAATCCAGTATACCCGATATATTAAAAGAGTCTGTAACTCGTTATGTTATAATAAGTTACAGAATGCAACACTAACATTATAAGGCACAACAAAATTGCTTTTCTAGACTTATACTAAAAGCGTTACATAAACTGTTACATAACAGTATTAGTAACCAGTTAGAGGTCTTGAAATGCCAATTACAAAACTCCCCTTCACAATTACAAAGCGAAAAGATTCTAGTTTTTATTCTGTAAGATTTAAAAATGAAAAGACAGGAAAATATCTTCCTGCCCTTTCGACAAAACAAAAAGATAAGGATGCAGCAATAAAAACAGCATGGCTTTGGTACAGTCAAGGAAAAGTTCATTCAGCTCAAAAAGAACAGAGTCTACAAAGTTTATCAATATTTGACGAAATACGAAAAAGCGACATTTCAGAGAATTATGCAGAAGAAATTCTTCCACTTTTTAAGCAGAAAGGAATAATACAAAACTATATAAAGTCAGGTGATAAAAATCAAAAAGGTGCAATAAATGCATTTAAATTTATGTTAGATTTCTGGGATTGGGAAAAATCTCCTTACATTAAAGAAAAACTCAGAAGACATCACAGTATAGGTAAACCACACGCATTAAGCAATACAATAATATAAAAAAACACTGGAGACCATATCTTGAAAACAAAACTCTCTCTGAAATTACAAAACAAGATATTTGGGATTTCTTAGAACGTCAGGAAAATGAAGATGTCTGCTATCAGACCAAAAATGATAGAATACGTTCCTGCACAACTGCATTAAGATGGGCATACGAGCATGAATACATAGAAAAAGATATTTCTACAGGATATGTATTTTTTTCTGGTGAATACAATGAACGAGAAATTCTTACTCCAGAAATTGTTGAGACACTTTTTTCTTTCACTTGGGATGATGAAAGAGCTATGCTTGCAAATGTTGTCGCAATGTGTAAAGGAATGAGAGCCGCAGAAATTGCAAGTCTGCAATATAAAGACTTAGGTGAAAACTGCATTTATGTTCGACATTCTTGGAACGCAAAAGACGGATTGAAGACTACAAAGAACAAAGAAAACAGAATTGCATTATTATCTTTTCCAAGTATTATAAATGCACTTAAACGCCTTGCAGAACAAAACCCTTACAATCAAGGATTAGAAGGTTTTATATTTTTTGCGACAATTCCAGATAAACCATTAGAAACAAAAGTATTTTTAAAAGGTTTACGAAATGCTCTTGAAAAAATCGGTATGAGTAAAGATACAGCTTCAAATTACACATTTCATGCTTGGAGACATTACTTTTCGACATATATGAAAGTTAGTGTAAATGATAAAATATTGCAGCAACAAACGGGCCACAAAACAATTGAAATGCTGGAACATTATTCTGCACATAAAATTAATACAGATGATTTAAAACTTATAAATGCACAACAGCAGGAATTCGGGGCAATTGTAAATTCATTACCAAAGTTTGATTTTTCAGATAAACAAAAACTATATGAAAATATAAAAACTGGCTATATGGATAAATCTGGATTGTATGCTCATTCAAGACAAGACAGATAAATACAGATAAATACAACATTTTTATTGACATAATAAAGGCTTTGCCGTATAGTATGTTTAGTGGTAACGCTCAACCCTTAAAGAGTACTTAAACGCAACTTTGGACTTAATTCCAAAGTTTACAAAGCGGCACAATAATTTGTTGCCGCTTTTTTTATGTGATAATTATGAATAGACTAAGAATATATGAAATACAGCCAGCCTATATAGACTATCTTTCTGAGTTTACCCCTCATCTATTCCATAATAAAAAAGCAGGTCAAAATAATGAAAGAAAGTATATTGGTATTGTATTACAGATAAATGGACATAACTACTTTGCGCCGCTTTCATCTTTTAAGGAAAAACACAAAAAGATGAAAGACTCTCTTGATTTTATTAAAATAAAAACTTTTGCCGTAATTAATTTAAACAATATGTTTCCTGTCCCTGATTCTCAGGTAATTAATTTTGATATCAAAACTGTCAAAAATCCAAAATACAAAGCTCTCTTACAGCGAGAATACCGCTATATTGTAATGTTGGAAGAAACAATTATTGAATCAGCAGAAAAATTGTATAACCATAAAATAGCAAATAATAAAACATCTCTTTCAAAACGTTGCAATGACTTTTTATTACTAGAAAAAAAAGCTGATGAATTTACAAAATAAAAATATCTAAAGAATATTTAATAATACATTTCTCTTCATTTTTCCCCAAAAGAACTCCCCTTAAAGAAACATTTACGAACACTATACATATAGTAAGTTATATTTTTTAATAAAATCAATGAATTTTCTCACTTTTTTTGAAAATCCTAAAAAATTTGTCAATATGTATATTAGATAATAAGTTTTTCAAATATACAAATAAAGGAGTGAAATTTGAAACTATCAGAAGAACAGAAAAAGAAAATGACAGAGTATTACAATTACATTTCAAACAAAATGTATGGCAACAAAACGAAAAAAGAACGACAGAAAATGGGTATGTTTTTTACACCTTCAGAATTAGGAATTCAAATGTTAGAAAAATTTGAAAGTCTTACAGAAGAAGATACTGTACTAGACCCAACCTGTGGTTGTGGACTGTTACTGGCATATTCAATTATTGCAGGGGCAAAACCCGAAAAATGTTTTGGAGTTGAACTTGACCCAGAAATGGTAAGAATTGCAAAAAGTGAATTAGGTAAATTAGGAGTACCAGAATACAACATACATTGGGGCAATGCCTTAAATAGGGAATGTTTTTATTTTCCAGAAAGTCCTTATGACGATACTTTCCCTCGTCATGACATAATTTATAGTTTTTCCTGCGACTTGGAAAATAAAAAAGACTTAGGAAAAGTTCAGTTTTTTAATAAAGACGGAACAGAATACATACATTTTATTTAATTCAATAAAACAACAAAATTCCGTATGGAGTTTTAATTTAAAATATCGGAGGTTGCATATGATAGCAACAAGTATACGCCAACGTGGTGAAAATGCATGGCAGGTAAGAATTGGAAGTGGTAAACTTCAACATAGTATTGGAACGTATAAAACCTTAAAAGAGGCAGAAGAAGCAAAACAAACTGCAATTCTGGAAAATGAAAATTCTGTAAATTCAAATAATTATAAACACATTACAGAACTTGCAAAACAAATTTCAGAAGAGGCCGTAAGAGAACGTAAAGAATTAATTTTTAATTTTTTATTGAAAGAAACTACTTCGTCCCAAGAACTTTTTGAAAAAGTTTCAAAGATAAAAAACTTGGCTGACAGTGACATTTTAAAACTTATAGAATTTATGGATAATACAGAAGATAATTCAGAAAGTTTTGAACTGTCTGTATTTATGACTCGTTTTGCATGCCCTCCAACTTCAGAAGACTATTCCAAAGAAGTTTTTGAAAAAATGACAGAAAAGGAGAAACTTTCACTATATAATTGTTTCTTTGATAATGCAAAAAAGACTGACAACATTACTTTTGACAATTGGTTAAAAAGCCTTTCTGAAGAAGAACTTTCCAGACTGAATATTTGGTTATACGTACACAACTGGACTAACTAGAAGAATTGTCCTATGTCCTATCCGACCAAAGATAGGACATAATTCTCAACTCAAAAAAAATAATTAATTACAAGTCACGCACCCCTGCTCCCCCAGTTTCTAATTATTCAATAGTCTATTATCTTAAAACACTTTTTTTCTTTTCGCTAATATTTCTATATGCAGTAAAACAATATGCATAAGTTGCATTTTGACAACTATAACTAATTTATAAACCCACATAAAGTGGTTGATGTTATCTGAGGATGAAAGGCTTCAAAACCCGGACAATAACGATAACTACATAAGCGGTCAGTAACGCCAAAAGTACCAAGTGAAGGTTGTGCATCCGAAAGGTTGAAGACTTTAACTTGATTGACTTATCTGGAACTACCAATAGGCCACGGAAATTGCTAGTGAAAAATAAAGTAAGTGAAAAACTTAGTCAGTTAATACAATAACTTACTGGAAAATGACACCAAAGAAACTACTAGCAAAGTAACCAGATACAACCGTAGGAATATGACTTAATCCTATAACCTTGTCAATTCGT
>CAMGTC010000075.1 GCA_946061765.1 uncultured Treponema sp. | reverse complement strand
ATGCATCCATATCTGTGTATGGAAATGACATAACAATTGGGGTTATTACTTTTTTTCAATATTTTTAGTATTAAGTTGTTTTAATTCGTTCTCAATTTCTTCGTTAGTTAAATAATCGCTCATTTTTTATTCCTTTTGTTATTTTTGTTTTTTATCCCTGCACCTTATGCACCACATACCGAACGCGACCAATTACACGAAAATCATCGCTTTCGGAACCTTCTGTCATTTCCGCGTACTTTTTGTTATCAGAAATAATTCTCACAAAATCCTTATCGCGTTGGAGACGTTTTACAAAGGCAGCACTTCTATAGTTGATAACATAAATACCGTCAGTTCCGTCATAACCGAATCTGTCATACAAAACAATATCGCTGTCAAACAAAGTCGGCTCCATAGAATCGCCGCGAACATAAGAGGCACTGATATTTTTTCTGATACTGTTTAGAGTTTTTGGTAAAGCAACCCAGTCTTTGATTTCGGCATAATCATTAAACTCCTGACCTTTACCTGCAGAAAGTGCCTGCTCATAAACCGGAATGTTAATAACATCTTCACTAGGAACATCAGGCCAGAGCTTAAACTGTTCCATAGTCAGCCCTAGAGATTCAACAATTCTTATTCCATCATCAACATTCGGAAGTCTCTTATAATAAATCCAGTTACGCAAAGTACCAATGACAATACCTGTCTGTTCACAAAGCCATTCCTGGTTCTTAGACTGTTGCGAAAGAATACTCTTTACCTTATTCCAAAAACTTTCTGCATCCATATCAACTATTATACAATGATAATTAAAATAAATTAATCACTATTTAGTGATATTATTTATTGACAATTCACTAAACAAGAATTATCATCAAAAGCATGGTAACAGGATTTCCAAGCCCTGCTCAGGGTTATGAACAGAATAGAATAGAATAGATTTCAACCAGTTTCTTTATAAGCATCCTTCAGCAACTGTAGTAATGCAGATTGATAGTTCCCGATATAACCACATGTGTATCTTCAATGGTGATTATATTATCATAGACCGTTCAAAGAAGGTAAAACCAAACTCTCTTGTGGTATATGAATCAGAAGGTCAATTTGTAATTGGTAGAGTTTTTGACAGTAAAGGTGAAACTTTCATCACAGGTGTTATAACTCATGTATTGCATACGGTAAAAGAATCATGATTTTACACGCAGACGGCAACTCTTTTTATGCATCATGCGAACAGATTTACCGTCCGGATTTACGAGGCAAACCTGTCGCTGTTCTCTCAAATAATGACGGTATCATAATCGCCTTAAATAAAGAAGCTAAAGCCTGCGGCATAAAACGCGGCGACCCGTATTTCAAAGTACGCGATATCTGCAAGTGTCGAGGTATTACAGTATTCTCCAGTAACTACACTTTGTATGCTGATATAAGCCGTCGCATTACTTCCATCTATCTGGAATATGCTCCAGACATTGAAGAATACTCGATTGATGAATCTTTTTTGTTCTTTGATAAATGCAACTGGTCCATCAAAGACTATTACGAAATCGGCCACGATCTCAAAAGAAGAATCGCAAAAGAAGTCGGAATCCCTATCTGTGTAGGAGCTGCTCCAACAAAAACACTGGCAAAGCTCTACAATAAAAAAACAAAAGAACATGGTGGAGTTTTTGTTTACAATCCTGATGAAGTTGATTCTCTTCTAAAACAGACAGACTGCGAAACAATCTGGGGTATCGGTCATAAGCGGGCTCAGAAGTTAATGTACAACGGAATCACAAATGCCTTAATGCTGAAAAACATGCCTCTATCAGATGCAAATAAACTTCTCACATGTGAGGGCTTCAACACTGTCCAGGAACTAAACGGAATCAGATGTATTGAAAAAGTCACAAGAGATAAGAAAGACATCATCACTTCAAGCCGTCAGTTTGCAATTAAAGTATATGACATTGAAACTCTGGAATGTGCTGCTGTTGAATATGCAGAACTTGCTGTAGAAAGATTACGTCAGCAAAAGTCAGAATGCCAGGCAGTCCAGGTTACAATCTCAACCTGCAACTATTACAGTGAAGATATAAAAAGCCAGTATTCAAATGGAATTGTTGTCTCTCTTCCTCGACTTACATCTTACACTCCCGATATAGTAGAAGCTGCAAGAATTGCTTTGCCTGAAATTTATCGCGAAGGCTACGGCTACAAAGTTATAATGATTTCTCTTTTAGATATTATGCCGGCACAGTATCAAGGCTGGCTTTGGATAGACCCGAAAGAAGACATCAAAAAAAGAAAGCTCATGGATGCAGTAGATCATATAACAGCGATGTATGGACGCCGTTCCATTACCTTAGCCAAGTTCTATACAAAGACTGGCTGGGAAATGAAACGAGAATTCTTAAGTCCGAATGTCACGACGGATATTGAAAATGTACCATCTATAAAGTAACTAAAATCTTTCAATTTACAGAAATTGAAATTCTCATAAATTATGGTATCATATATAAATAATGATTTTTTGGAGGTTTAATTATGAAAAAGACCTTTTTAGTATTTTTAATCTCTATAATTTTTCCAATCACAATTATTGCAGCACCATTTGGATTAAAAATGGGAATGACATTAGATGAAATAACTGAAGCTTGTGAAGGGGCAAGACCTGTTCATATAGAAAATGATTGTTATCAAATATATCCTGCTAAGACACATCCGTTGTTTAAGCAATACGCAGCTTTTGTTGATTCAAAACACGGATTATATTGTATTAAGGCAGTAAGTGAAGAAATTTCTACTAATGATTATGGAACTGAGATAAAAAATGCTTTTGCTGAAATCGAAGGAAGAATTTCTAAAACTTATGGTAAATCAAGATTGATTGATGAACTATCTTCTGATTATTATGCAAAATCTGAACAGTATTGGGTTTCACAACTAGCAGATGGTGCAAGAACTTATGCTGCTATCTGGGAATCGAGTCCTAAAAATAAATTAAATGATGATTTAGATTGTGTCTATATTTATACAAATGCACAGAGATTTCCAAGAACAGGATGGATTATTCTTGAATATGATTTCAATAATATGCAAGCTGTAAAAGATGCTCAAGATGATGTTTTCTAAGATTGTAAAATGAATAAAATAATTTGTCCTAGTTGTAGAAAAGAAATGAAAGAATTTCAAGGAGCTCCAAAAAAAGCATTCTGTTATGATGATTGTTTAAGACGTTGTATACAATGCGAAATTGGAGCTTCTAATAGTAAAACTAATCCTACATTTATTTTCAAAGATTATCATAAAAATATTCCTTCAGATCTTTTAGATAATTTAGATTACACCTTAAATCTTGCAAATAATGTAAGAAATAGAAATAGTAAAAAAGTAAAAATTGGATATTCTACCTCTGAAGATGCTCTTACATGGATTTTTCTAAAACATTTTATACGAAATAACAATTTTGAACTTTTGAAAGACATATTACATATTGAAGATAAAATACAAGAAATATTAATTTGGGGTGTTCCTCAAATTAATCATTCATATAAATCAAATTTAAAAGAAGTCTGTATTGAACTTGGTGAAAATACAAAATCTTTTTCAGAACCTGATGTAATAATAATATCAGATTCTATTATTACTTTTATTGAAGTGAAATTGAAATCATCAAATGAAAGACAATCCTCAGAACAAAGAAATTATGATAAATACTTGAATAATCATTTTTATAAAGATAATAATCTTGCTAAAAAATCTGAATATTATGAATTAATCCGAAATTGGACAATAGCGCATTTGATTGATACGAATAAAATTGTTCGTTTGATTAATCTTGCACCAAAGAAATTATTTTATCAAGAAAATGATTCGTTTTTTCAAAATTTTAAGAACTCCCTTAATAATTCAGAAAATTTTCTACAATTATCTTGGGAGTCTATTATTACAGTATTAAATAATTCTGGAGAAGAAGATTTATCTAATCAAATACGAAATCGTCTTTCTATTTTATAAATGCTTCTTCTGGAAAAACTTCTTCAAATGATTCTCTTAAACTAAGTCGATTTTTTTCATCTTTATCAGTTTCATAGATATAAAGACGTAAGGCATTAGCCCAATCGAGAATATGATTTAATTCTGTTTTTTTATGTTTACACTTTTGCATAAGAACTACAAATTCTTCAAGATACATGCATAAGACTTTGCCACCATAATATTTATAATCAAAGGCATTTTTATAAAACTCCAATCCCTTTTCAAAATCATGACAAAGCACATAATATTTTCCCAGGAACCAGTTGTAATAGAAGTTCTTACATTCTCCCATCACAGGTAGATTTAGAGCATATTTTAAATCTTCTTCTTGTATTATCTTATTATTAAAGTAACCGAAATCTTTCCATGTAGATAATTGAATATTTGTTTGAACAATAATCGAATTGATATCAAGATCATTTTGTAATTCAAAATAATTAATGACTGGAAAATGTATTCTTTCCGGAGGAATATAGTAAATTGATTTACATTCATACATTCCAGCTGGAGTCATACCAATTTCTTTGTCAAAAGCGTCAATAATATACTCACTTAATAAACTCCGATTTTTTTCAGATGGATGTACTAAGAATCTCATTAGAGTAAACATCGGGTTTTTGACTTCATAATTCTTATATACAGTATAGTCACCGTTCTTTTCAAAAGCATACCAACAAAACCATCTAATTCCATTCTGTACAGTTTCCTTAAAATCAAAAGAAACAAGTTTTTGTTCTTCAAGGTTATTAAAAAAGTTTGTAAAGAAATATGCAGAGAATAAATTAGCTTTAAAAATTGTGTAGTTTTCTTTGTATTCTTTAAAATCAACTTTGTCAGGTAATTCTGATTTTAAAATTGGACTAAGATTTTTCCATTTTGGTTTAGTCTTTTGTGTGCACCAATCATTTATAGTTTTTTTATAGTCAGTGCTTTTTTTGTTTTTCTTTTCAGTTTCTTTTGTATTTTCAAAGTTATCTTTGCATTCTTCCCAATATTTGATTAAATCAATTTTATTATTATTAATTTCTTTAAAAATAAAATCAAAACATGATGGAATTAATTTTATATTTTGATTATGTTGTGTTGGTTTCCAGAAATCAAAAAGATATAGAGCTTCCTGCAAAATTTCACCAGGTAATTTTTTTTCACGCGAAGCAATATCGTCATATATTTCTCTGTAAGTCAATGCCAGACAATACATTACTTGTAATTCAACTTCTTTTTGTGTCGGATTATTGTAGGGATTTGTCTTTGTAATTAAAGCAAGCATGTCGTAATATAAAGAAGTAATTAAATATGAATGAGCTTTATTTATTAAATTATTACTTAAAGCATCTTTGCAAAAGTTTTTTATTAATTCTTCAAATTTCCTAAGATTATCAATCCGGCCTTCTTTTTCTTCAATAAGCCTTTGTATCATTTTGGTTGTACTATCTTTGTTTTGTTCATTATAAAGAAGTGCATCCATGCCAATACTATCCGAGAGTAATTTTACTATTTGTCCGATTCTAATTGTTCCATACTGTATCTGTTCCATAGTCTACCATCCTTTGCTGCTAGTAAGGTGAAAACCATTTCCTTGCGGACATTCATAAACATATAAATTAACACCAGCTTGTGCCCTTATTTTAACCATTTTTTCAGCATCATATCTAGTTTCATATGTATCTTTCTTATTACCTTGATGGTCTCGACAATTACAAGTTGAGCTAGTCTTTTTACAAAAATATTCAGTAGGTTTTAAATGATATTTACCACAGGTATTACAATAATAAGGTGTAAACTTATTTTCTGAAGATTGATAATTAGCACTCCGTTGGGCTTCCGCTAAACTATTATACGTGGAAAGCGGATTTCCAGTTTTTGAAAAACAAGTATTGCTTTTGTGTGGAATGTAGATTTGATTAAGATTCATTTTCATAATTTGACTCCTTATGTTCGATTTATTACAAATCATAAAAGTCAATTTTCAATTTTGAAATAACGTTTTTTGGACAAAAAAACTTAGTAGATAAAAAAATAAGCCTCCAAAGCTCTCTCCGATGTCCAGCTATCATGCTCTTTGCTTTCGGGGAGAGTCTTTTGCAATTACTTCTCCCATTGCGGTTTCCGAGCAAGCCCCAGCCAAATCCTTCCAGTATTACTAACCATACGTTTAAAGCCTTTCTCGCTCATTCGCATAGTAAGCCACTTCTGACTCATAACTCGCTCATTGTTTGCATTGCACCATTTGATGTAAGTCTGATAAAGCATCTGGTTAGGAAGCCGCCATCTCATAGAGGCATCTAAATCAAAACAATCATTTACAAAAGTTCCCACAGCATCCATATCCATTCTATATTCCTCATTTGCATCTCGAATTGCTTCCGGTTCATTAAGACCTTCTTTTCGCCAGAGTGCATATCCCTGAATCAGCCAGTTTAAGATTCCGGAGTTTTCCGCAATCAGTTTTTCAGTCAGAGTCTTATCTCTCTGTTCTGCAGGAATAGTCACTGTAAAAGGAATCATCTTAATACGTCTCCAGATTCCGTTATCAGCTCCGCGGATTTTCGGCTTATGGTTAGTCGCCATAAAAATCTTGAAAGTCGGCTTGAAGCTGAAATATTCTCCATAAAGAAATCGTGCAGTAATTTCATCACCGCCGGTAATCTGTTTAATAAGACTTTCGCTCAAAGCTTTTCCCTGTTCAACTTCGGTTGTAGTAACAAGTCTAATTCCTTTAAGTCGTGCCAGGTCATTACTCTGTTCAGAAGTCTTTTTCATAAAAGTTTCTGTTCCTGTCGTACAGGCATAGTCTCCGAAAAGTTCCTGCAGCACATTTAAGAAAGTAGACTTTCCATTTGCACCAGTTCCCCAAAGAATAAAAAGACACTGTTCTCTTACATCACCAGAAAGAGAGTAACCCATAGCTTTTTGAACAAACCGAATCAGATCCGTATCTTTATTAAAAATCTGAAGAAGGAACATATCCCAGGTCGGACACTTTGCATCTTTGTCATAAACAAACTTACTTCTCTTTGTTATAAGATTGGTTGGCTCAGGTGGAAAGCCTTTGCCGTTTTTCAGATTCAGAGTAATTCCGTTTACATTAAAAAGATAATTGTCTGTATCAAGTTCCTCATCAGAGACTTTAATATCTTTGCTCATTTTCAAAAGGCCAACGAGAGCCTGGATGCGGCGGAAGCTTTCACTTTTAATCAGATGCTTTTCAAAATCTTTCTGCAGCTGTAAGTCTGTAATCACTCGTAAGCCTCTGTACATGTGATGCACAAAGTCAACGCAGTCTTCTTCAACTTTTCCTTTCTTATCAATTTCCCAACAGGTACCATTCCAGATAAGAAACTTATTCCACATAAGGCAGTAGCGGATTTTGCTTCCGAACGCTTTAAGAAAATAATCGCGGTTAGTAATATCCGTAAACTGCATTTCACCGTGTACAAATTTATTCACTCTAAGGTCCCGGCTAAGCTCTTCAATGGCGCGTCTAATATCTGCATTTTGAATCTTCTCTTGAGTTTCTTTTTTCTTACTCATTAAATCATTCCTTTTTCTTTGAGCACTAAATAATAGTTTTTCATCCTTAGCTGCAAAACTTCAAAAGCGTTCATTACATCGCTTGTCTCAAAATGACTATCAATAAGAGGCTTAGCCTCATAAAGAGTTATCAATGCATGAGGATATTTCTCATAACTTTCTAAGTTCCAGTAAGCGCAAAACTTATCAGCTTCTTCGCAAGGCTTAACGCCGTCAGTCTTCTGAATGATTTTGTAAATCTCAACATCCTCGCTAACTTCCTTTACAAAAGCTTTTGCCTCGCGCCATATTTCTACAGGAACATAATCATCTATCTGTTTCATACGCTGCCTGACTCGTAAACAAAGAATCTGGTCGCACGTCCACAAGCAGTTCTGTCATCATCAAAGCGAACTTCCGGCCATAGAGTCCACCAGCCGGAAAGGTCAAAGTCTGTCTCTTCCTGAATATCAAAAAAGATCAGACCGTTCTCAACATCTTTCACAACAGCCGGAAATGTTTTGGTTGTATCATCAGGCTTTTTTGCAATGACATTAACTTCGTCATAACCTGAAAGGTCACACTTAGTATCAATTTGAACTCTGAGCTTTGTCTTACCTTTGTATATACGTTTCATATACGACACTCCATTTCAATCTCAAGATGAATAGGACAAAAGAAAGTCACAACATTATTTGCCTCTCGGATTTTGCCACGAATCCAATCCCAAAAACTCATTACAGTCTGAATTGTTCGAAAGAACAAACGAGATGCATATGGTCTTGCTGTAAAATCACTTTGGCTTTCTGCAGAACGGAACAGTACCTGTTTACGCAAAACTTCACTTTCTGTATCCGGTGTAATTTCCATCAATCGTTTCCAATCAACTTTTCTTTCAGAAGTATCTGTAATCAGATTTTCAGAAAAACTAAGCCGATTAAAAAACATTCGGCTATCATGTTCATCATCAAAGGATAAAATTGATGATGCCTCTGTTTTCAAATGATTCCTTCTTAAAATCGAAGAAGCAGGAATCAATGCTTCAATAAGATTATTTCTGATGTAATCAAGTTTTCTAATAAATGAAGAAGTTGCTCTTTCGATTGAGGTACAAGTCTTTTTTATTCCAAGCATTCTTGAACTAATCGAAACAGGAATAAGGTTTTCAGAAAAAGGAGAAAGCTTTACAGTAAGCTTTCTGTTTCCTAAGGAAGCAATATCAGGAGTTTCAGCAATACTTTTAAAAAGGCTTTGTTTCCTGGTCTGTACAGAAATAGCGTTATTACTTTCAGAAAAATTTCTCTTAAAGATTTCCTTTCTGCTGTTAGCTGTATTGATTGAAAATGAATCTCTTCCGCCATTACGTTTTGCAATCAGCTTTCTGTTATCAGTTGCACAAGCAGCTTTTATTTCAGCCAGCAGTTTTTTGAAGTTCGCTTTCTTAGTGATGCCAGAACTCACATTCATAACAGCAGTTTCATTCACAGAATAAGCAAAACTTTCAGGAGTAACATCACGGTATGTAATATAGAAACTTGGATAATCATTTATCTGACGTCTTCCGTCATAACAGTCTTCAAGATATCCGCCTGTCATAAGGTCATAGACAGTATCATCTTCATATTCATCAAAGTTCCAAAATATTTCATAAGGCACAACTCCGCCGCTTGCATTAGCAGAAGAAGTATCCCAATTTAAAACCAGAATCGGAGAATAAACACCAATATAGATTGTATTATCAAAAGTCTTGCCATTATTGGTGAATCGTCCCCAGATATATTCATCAACATGAAGCGTTACATGAATCCAGCCAGTATCACGACCGACCAGAGAAATCTTCTGGGAATCAGAAGTCATGATTCCACCCCAGGCTCCGCCGTCTTCACCATCTTCATCATACCAGGCAAGAAAGGGATAGATGTAAAAATCTTCAGCATAATAACAATACTCATAAAACTTTTCCGAAGTCGGCTTGCGATAGTAGTAATAAAATTCTACCGCAAGCACTCCGTCATCCCTCTGGTCATAAATCGGATTAAACTGATAAACAAAAATACGGTTTTCTTCGTACAGTTCAACAGTTCCGTAATCACCGCTAGACCCCGGTTTCCAGAGGTATTGATATTGTGCATAATTACTTCCTATATGCTGGTTGCCAGCAATGGTAGTGCCCATAGATAAAACTCCTAAGCTCCATTGAAAGTTATCTGCCAGTCAATCTGAAGCGAATCTGCTGAAGTGACATTTACTGCAGGAGTAATCTGAGCGTATGCCAGACACTTTGCAGATGCGGTGTTTCCATTCATAAGAGCAACTTCGTTAATTCCGTTTGCGTTCAAATCTCCTGCAGCAAAACTTGTACGATAAAGAACAACGTTCTGTCCGGAAGATCCGAAAGCCGCCTGTGTCTTTGGATAAGTAGAATCAAGCTTTTTGAAAGAACCTGTCGCTGTGTTTACACCAGTGTTGTTCTTAGGGGTAGTGCCAGTCCAGCCAGTACCAACTCTCATATAGCCGTTTGTAGCATCCACCTTTGTCAAAGTCGGATTACTGATCATCAGATCAGCAATCATTCCATCACCCTGATTGGTGATAGTATTGTGATGCTTGAATATCATTGGACGTTCCGGCAGATTCAAAAGACGTCGCCAGAATCCATTCTTAAAATACTTCACATGTCCGTTACAATCACGAACAGTCACAGTTACCAAACCTTTGATTTTTCCCTTACTTGAAATCATTTGCATACTCCCATTAAAAGACTAAACACTAACGACGTAACAACAACGCCGCCAGTCCCACCAATCAAAGCACCATAAAAAAACTGATTCTGTTTCTTCTGGGCTTCTTCCTTCAACTTTTTATTTTCTATCTCCAAAGCTGTCTTTGCTTTTTCCAGCTGGTCAGCTCTCTCTTTTTTAAAAGCAACCTCGCCACCAACTTCCAGTAAAGCAGCCTTAACTGCCTCTTGAGCTGTACGTTCAATTTCTTCTTCTGCAATTTCCATGACTTCCTCAATTGTGAGCTCGCTGGCACCTTCGACGGAACCTTTCTTTTCCGTCGCTGATTGTGTCGCAGACTGAGCCGTAAGATTCGCAGATAGAACGAGCATCAGTATTA
>CAMGTC010000074.1 GCA_946061765.1 uncultured Treponema sp. | reverse complement strand
AGTTTCTGACTGGTAGTAAGTTTTCAAACTGTTATGTTGTTTGATTTAAACGTTCTTAAACGTTTGATTTAAATAATCAGATATTTTATCATAGTGATATGGGTGAAAATGAAAATGGAGCATTTGACAGATTAGTGTCAGGTCTTAACGATGAAGACCGAAAAATGATGCTTGAAAGTATTAATAAAAATGCTACTCCTGGAATCACTTTAGTTGACAACGAAAAAAAAGAAATAAATACTAATATAACTTTAAAGATAAAGTTTAATAACGAGTCTTTGTTTAAGAAATTTATTATCTGGATAAAATCTTTGCTTGAGAAAAAAGATATGAATAAGATTTACAATGAATATCTTATTTCCAGAATAGCAAAGGCTATAAACAAAGATTCTCCTGGTCTCATTAATCATAAATTCGCCAGTCTTGATATGATTTTTTATCAAAGATTAGTTTCATTAAAAGAAGCTGCTGATTTTTTCAGGCCATATTTTTCTTACATTACTAACAATCCCGGAGATTTTTATGTTTACCTCAGTAAATTTGTAACTCCAGAATTGGTAGATTTAATCAAAAAAGATGCTGACCCTTTTAATATTTCATTTGAAGAAGACCCAAATATCGAAAAAAGAAATGAACTATTAAGAAAACTTGATGCTATTTTAAATGGAATGTCATCTTCTACAAAAGATAAACTTTATGAATCAATTGCAGGAGTAAACTGGATTAGAAGATTTTCTGTTTTACCTTTTATTCATTTTATCTCGCAGTTTACAAATGTTGTTGGCGATGCCTATACCTGTCCATATAAAAATGCAAAAACGGATTATAATATTCTGGCAAGTCTTTTTGAAAATATTGATTCTGTAAATAATGAAGTACTCGAAGCTGTTTTTTTATACTCAAAACGTAAAGAAATCGAAGAAAAAAATGGTGTTTCAAATAAGGATATTGAACAGGCTGTAAAGGATTTTTTAATCAGGGCTAATGGAAATCTTTCGAAAATACAAATGTTTATAACAGGAGTTCCAGTTTATAAGCTTGGAAAAGTAATTAATGAAGATTTTGACTGGAAACTTGAACCTTCTCCTGGACTTGAAGCTTGGTTCCCTGCTTTTAGAATTGAATGGCGTAAAATTATTGATAATAAATGGAATGAATGGACCCGGGAACGTAAAAAATATACACTTTCAGCAAATTTAAAAAATGACTTTGATTTAAAAGAATTCCCTGTCCTCATCTACAAACCCTGGGAAAAAATGTGGAATGATATTTCTTTCTCCTGTGAATTAACCGGAGGTTTTCTTTCCTGGTTTGCTATGGAGGAGTACGATAAAATTATTACAATCATGAATGATGTTATGCTCGAAGGTGTATTCCATCGTTCAGAAAATAGAACAGAATACTCTGAAGCCTTAAATATTTTTGTAGAGGCAAATAATCAAATGCTGGAACTGATTCAAAAATTATCTCCCGAAGGCGAGTATGGTTCATTATTTAAAGAATTTACTACTTCCAGAATCAGAACAATGCAGGTTCAAAAGCAAATTGAATCTATGATGCTTGAAACAGAAGATATTATTCATGACAGTGTTGCAAAATTCATGAAAAGTTGCCGTGCTATAGATTTTATCTACAATGGAATATTTTCTGACCGTAAAGATGGTATCCACGAGGGTTTAACAAACATAATGAGTATTAAAGGTCATCAAAATAGAATCTGGCGTGATAAACTACATGATGTACATTTAATAATTCGTAAGGCTTATTTTTATATGAAAGAACTGGAGCCAATTGATGCTGCAACAAAAAGTAACTGATTTAGATTCTCTTTATGTTAACTTTTCTTTTATCAAGAATAATCAGCCTGTAAATGATGGTCCTAAATGTGGTATGACCATAAAAAAAGCAGGCTCAATGAGATTTTGCTGGAATGAAAAAAATCCCTGGCGGGAAAAAGTATTAAAAGAGATTTCAGAAGATAAAATTCCCCTTCCTATAGAACTTATCCACTCACAAATTGTTTATGATTTAAACAGTCTGAAAAATACAGAGGGAATAAAAGGGGACGGAATAATATCCCAAAATAAAGAATTTATGCCAGTTTTGACGGTTGCTGACTGTCTGCCAGTTTATCTTTATGACAACAAAAAAAAAGTATTTGGTTTAGTTCATTCAGGCTGGAAGGGAACTGGAATTATTGGCAAGGCAATAGAACTTGCTCAAAAAGATTATGATTCTGACCCAGAAGATATTTCTATTATTATAGGCCCTCATATTCATGACTGTTGTTATATTGTAAATCAGGAAAGGGCTTCTTATTTTGTACAAAATTTTACGCCGTCATGTGTAAAAGAACTTGAAGAAGGTGGAAAATGTTTTGCTGGTGGAAGAGGACTTGCTATTGAATGGGATAATGGTCAGGAAAAACTTTTTAGACTTTCTCTTTTAAAGGCAAATTTACAGGTCTTGGAAAATTACAAAATCCCCAGGGATAATATTCTTGTTATTGATGAATGTACCTGTTGTAATGAAAAATTTGGTTCTAATCGCAGGGAAACGGCCCTTGCCACTAAAAAAATGGGAAGAAAATTAAATCTTGAAGAAGCAGCCCATAATTTTACAGTTCAGGCTGCTTTTATCCGCTGGTAGTTTAGTAATCTGGTTGTTTAGTAATTTAGTAAAAATGGATCTTTTGCTAACTGGTCCATATATGCTTTTTCTTCTTCAAGTAGATTTTTTTGTGGTAACCATGGATATTTTCCGCTTAAAAGTTCAACGCTTCTTATTGCATCACCTTTATTCATTCTTAAAAGTGAAAAATAATCATAGTAGAAATTTGCAGAATCCACCGGCAGATTTTTTGATTTTGAAGAAATATCTGTAACTATCCAGTGGTCTTTTATATAAGTCAGTGTGTATGTTTCTTCTACACATTCAATAAAAAGTTCATTTTGTTCGCCTTCAGAATGGAGTAAAAAATATTCAGCCAGATGGACAGATTTCATTCCATGTTCAAGTTTTACGCCAGCTTCTTCTGTTACTGGAGGAACATTTTCTTTTTTACTATGAAGTTGAAGCTGTAAATTCTGCAATTTACCATCGATTTTTACATTTGTAACTCCGTACAATCCTGTTTTACTCAAAAAGGTTTCATCTTTTAAGAAAAGAATCCAGTTTTGAGGAGAAGCAAAGCCGTTATCTTCGGAGTAAGTTCTTCTTTGTTTTCCAAGAACATATATTCTGCTTACAGTACTTACAAGATTTTTAGGCATTTTTCCTTTTGTAAGATTATCGAGTAAAACTGTATCCTTTGCGTTTACTCCCTGGAAAAGGGCTTCAAGAGTTTGGGTAGAAGTTAATCCTCTTGAAGAATAGGCTTCTTGATTTGTTTTTACATAATTAAAAATCATAATTGCAAGAATAAAGGCAACAATAGCAGTAATTCCAATTCTTGCAATATTTCTTCTGATTGCTCTTTTTGTGTTTACTTTGATTTTCTGGGCCTTAAGATATTTTTCAGCCTTTTCTTCCAGCTCTTCCATATCCTCTTTAGAAGTTTTTATATCTTCTGGGTGAGTTTTTAGAAGTTCCAGAGGGAAATCTGGGGTTGGACGTAAATCTTCACTGGATTTTCCTTTTTTCTTTTTACCTGGAATATCAACAATGTTGGCATTTAGTTTTAATGATTTATTTATTTCTTTTGCCAGCAGGGGGTTAATACCTTTTATTCTGAGTTCTATAGGAAGAAACTTTTGATCAAGAATATCTGCATTACGGTCTGTTAAACTTGTAGCAGGGAAGGGGAATTTTCCTGTGAGCATTTTGTAAACAATTACAGCTCGTTGAAAACACAGGGAAGGCAAATCAAAAATGGTAGAATTTATCCAGCATCCCTGAAGATTTGAATATTCAACAGAATCTAAGCCTGCACAGGAACTTTCAAAAAGGTTTTGTGGAAGAAAAAGAATTTTAGCGGCTTGTAAATCTTCTTCAAGCTGAATAAGAATTCCTCCTCCACCAATTTTAGGCAGCTCAAAATTTTCTTTGGCGGCTTTTGTTATAAGGGCAGTTATTGTATATGCAGCCTGATACATTTCTTTTTTTTCACTAATACCAGCATCAGGACTGCCAGCTTTTTCAAAAAATTCTAAGAGGCTCTGGGCTTTTTTATCTTTATCAAAAGGATTTTTACCTGAATAAACTACCTGACGTTCAGAAGTGGAATCTATTTCTTCTCCTCTTATGTCGTCAAAAGTCCAGCGGGTAAATTCTTTTCCATCATAAAAAACTCCGGCCTGGGTAATTATGGAAGCATAGTTTGTTTTTCCAAAAGCAGATTCATTCATTCCAGAAAATAGTTTAATTTCGTCTTTTGTAATATTAACTATGCTCATAATTCTTCCTTTTTAAAATCTTTGTTTAAAACTATCTGCCGTCTGCATTGTAAAGGTACTTAAAGTAATCCATGTTTGTACTGTAAGTTGCATCAGCTCCTTTTAGAGTCTTTTTATAAGATTCCATACTTTTCCAGAAAGAGTAAAATTCCGGATCCTTGTTATAGGCATCTGCGTAGATTTTAGCAGCCTGAGCATCTGCATTACCTTTTATTTCCTCAGATTTACTATATGCTTCAGAAAGAATTCTGCTTTTATCACTTTGTAATTTACCCTGCCATTCTGCTTTTTTACCTTCTCCACGGGAACGATAAGCCTGGGCAACTTGATTTCTTTCCTTAATCATTCTGTTATAAACAGATTCTGTTAACTCATCTGAATATTTTACCTGACGAGGAACAATATCAATTAATTCAATTCCATATTCTGGAACTAATTTATTTGCTTCGCTTGTCATCTGTTTACAAAGTTCACTTCGGCCTTTTAAAATTAAATCATTTGTAGAAGAATCTGCTATAAGATTTTCAATTTCTCTTGTGTCTTCATCTTCGTTGTCATCCTGATTATTTGTAGTCTGACTTTTTTCGTTTATAAGATTTGAACTTCTTACAATTTCACTTAATTTATTTTGAGTGATTACAGTTCTTGTAGAAGAATCAACAATATCACTTAAACGGTTGTAGGCATTGTCTAAGGTTGTAAAACTCTGGTAAAACTTTGCAGGATCAGAGATTCTCCAGCGGGAAGTTGTATCTACAATAATATATTGATTTTCTTTTGTAGGAATTCTCTGTTCATCACCATCTAAAGAAAGAACAAGTTTTGGATAAGTTGTTACCTTATCAATAAATGGAAGTTTAATGTAAAGCCCTGCTTCTGTGTGGGTATTTACAATACTACCAAATCTGGTGATTACAACTTGTTTACCTTCATTTACTATATATAAAGGACCTGTAAAAAGAAAAATGATTATAAGTAATGCTAAAACTGACAGGCATATAAAAAATCTTTTAGTTGATTTACTCATATTTTCACTCCTAGTTCTTTAAATTTTTGATTGGTACAAGATTTTCAAGCTGACCGTCAATAATTTGTGGTTTTACTTCACTGTTACCAAAGATTTCATCCATAGTTTCAAGATAAATACGTTCTTTTGTTACTTTAGGAGCTTTTCTGTACTCTTCGTATACTGCATTGTATCTTGCAACATCACCTTTTGCCTTGTTTACACGTTCAGCCGCATAACCTTCTGCTACTTGAATTTCCTTGTCTGCTTCACCTTGAGCTTTAGGAATTTCGGCATTGTAGGCTTCTTTACCTTCGTTGATAAGTCTGTTCATATCCTGAATGGCTTTGTTTACATCTTCGTAGGCGTCCTGAACTCCGCTAGGTGGAACAATATTCTGCAACTGAACAGTAATAACGTTAATTCCAAGTCCCAGTTGTTTAAAATTTTCGTTCATCATATCTGCGGCTATATTCTGGATATCTGAACGTTCACTACCCATTACATCAAGAATGGCTCTGTCTCCTACCAGTGTATTAATTACTGAGCGTGAAATATCGCGGATAGTCTGTTCTTTTTCCTGAACTCCAAAAAGCCACTGTTTTGGATCTATAATTCTGTACTGGATAATCCACTCTACATCGACAATTGCAAGGTCCCCGGTGAGCATTGTACTTTCAGAAGAAATATTGTTCTTATATTCGTTATTTCTTCCAGATTTTATTGTCTTAAATCCAAATTGTTCTGTCTGTACAACTTTTACAGGTACAGTGTAAGTTTTATCTATTCCAAAAGGAAATTTAAGATGAAGACCAGGTCCTTCTGTTCTTAAATATTTTCCAAGGCGGGTAATAACTGCCTGTTCTGTTTCATCTACTACATAAAAACCAGAAAAACCAGCTACAACAAGGAAAGCAATCAAAAGAATTAAGGTCATAAATTTTGGACCAAAGTTTCTTCTGTGCTTTTTGGCTTTTTTAATTTCTTCGTCGGCCATAAAAACTCCTATAAAGTCAAGAAGATTGTATCAGCAATCCAGGGCTTCCGCATTATAAACAAAAATCCGAATTTTTGGCTCCCAGTCACGGTTGCGTGATTCAAAACCGCGCAATAATGCGCTACACGCTTTTTGTGGTATAGAAACTATTGAACTGCCGCTTTGCAGCAGCTACAAAAAGAGCCTTTTTAAACCACGCCCCGCTCCTTCGCACTAACATTACGGAAAAGAGTTTATAATGCGGAAACCCTTATCAACAATCGATTGACTATTACATTTTACTTATTTTAAAAATAAATAAGGTTTTAAGAAAAAACAAGAGAAATCATTAAGACTTTGTCTTCTTTTTTACAGATTAGAAATTTCTAATATTTTTGTTAAAATTCATAATTTTCTTGATAAATTAGAAAAGAATTTATAGATTTAACTCTATGTCTAATATGAAAAAATTATGTGGCGGAATGGAAAAGAAATTTGTTCTTAATGCTTTTCTTTCTCCTTTGGTTATGATTGGCGAAGTTTTAATGGAAGTAATTATTCCGTTTGTAATGGCCAAAATTATTGATGTTGGAATTGGCAAATTAGATCTTCCTTATGTTGTAAAAACAGGTCTTTTGATGATGGGATTAGCCTGTATTTCCCTTCTTTGTGGTGTTTTAGGTACATATTTTTCTACTTACGCGGCTCAAGGTTATGCTCATAATCTGCGAAGAAAACTTTATGATAAGATTCAGGGATTTTCTTTTGCCAATATTGATAAATTCAGTTCTGCTTCTTTAGTAACAAGACTAACAACTGATGTTACCATGTCACAGAACGCATATCGTATGATGATTCAAATGTTCTTCCGCTCTCCAATAATGCTGGTAGCCGGAAGTTTTATGGCTTTTAAGATTAATGCAAAACTTGCTCTGGTATTTTTGGTCAGTGTGCCTGTAATTGCTTTAGGACTGATTATTATATCTTCCCTTGCATATCCTCGTTTTGAAAAGATGATGCACCGTCTGGATGATATGAATAGAACTGTTCAGGAGAATCTTATAAGTATAAGAGTTGTAAAGGCATTTGTTCGCGGAGAATATGAAGAAGAAAAATTCTATAAGGCCGCTGAGAGTGTAAAAAATGCTCAGGTTAATGCAGAAAAACTTGTAATCTTACTTATGCCTCTAATGCAGCTGGTTATGTATTTAACAATGATTGCAGTTATGTGGTTAGGCGGACGACAGGTTATATTTGGTTCAATGCAGGCTGGAGAATTAATTAGTTTCTTTACCTATGTAACACAGGTTTTGTCTTCTTTAATGATGCTAGGAATGATTTTTATTACCCTAGTTATGGTAAGAGCTTCTAATCATCGTATTCTTGAAGTATTGAATGAAATTCCAGATATTGATAATCCATCTGATAAAGAAAAAGTAATGACTGTAAAAGATGGTTCAATAAAGTTTAATAATGTAAATTTCAGCTACAACAAAAAAGAAGATAATTGTGTTCTTTCAAATATAAATCTGGATATAAAATCTGGTTCTGTAGTGGGAATTATTGGCGGTACAGGTTCTTCTAAGACCAGTCTTGTTTCTCTTATTCCTCGTCTATATGAAGTATTTAGCGGAAGTGTAGAAGTTGCCGGAGTTGATGTTCGTAAATATGATCTTAATGTTTTACGAGATGCAGTAGCCATGGTTTTACAAAAAAATGTTTTATTTAGTGGAAGCATTAAAGATAATCTTCGCTGGGGTAATCAAAATGCAACTGATGAAGAAATTATTGAAGCATGTAAAGCTGCGGATGCAGATTCTTTTATTCAGTCCTTCCCAGATAAATACGACACAGATTTAGGACAAGGCGGGGTAAACGTTTCTGGAGGTCAAAAACAAAGACTTTGTATTGCCCGTGCCTTATTGAAGAAACCTAAGATTTTGATTCTTGATGATTCAACTTCGGCTGTAGATACAGCAACAGAAGCAAGAATTCGAACTTCTTTGCATGAACTTGCACCAGATACAACAAAAATCATAATTGCACAGAGAATTTCGTCTGTAAAAGATGCTGATGTAATTATTGTAATGGACGATGGTAAAATTAGCGGACTTGGAAGTCATGAAGAACTTCTTAATTCTAATGAGATTTATCGCGAAGTTTACGAAAGTCAGCAGCAGGGTAGCGGAGACGCTGATCTTGCAGGAGGTGAAGAATAATGCCACCAGTAAGAACAAAAGGTTTAGGAAAACCAAAGAATGCAAAAAAAACAATCGGTAGAATTGTATCCTATATGGGAAAATTTAAAGCTCTCTGGTTACTGGTACTTTTTTGTGTACTTGTAAGTTCCGGAGCTTCTGTAATCGGAAGTTATTTAATAAAACCTGCAATTAACAATTATATTCTTCCAATGTTTAAAACTCTGTCTTCCGGAGGTAGCCTTTCAGATATAGGGCCTTTGATGCTTTCTTTTGGAAAATTATTAATTGGAGTATTAATTTTATTTTTGATTGGAGTTTTTGCTTCCTGGAGTAATCAGAGGCTTATGCTTTATATTTCAACAAAAACTCTTTTTACTATAAGAACAGATTTGTTTAACCGACTCGAAAAATTGCCAATTAAATTTTACGATAGCCATACTCACGGGGAATTAATGTCTCGTTTTACAAATGATACAGATACTCTGCGAGAAATGATGAGTCAGACAATACCTCAATTATTATCTTCTACAATTACCGTTTTTGGAATTCTGATTATGATGATTGTTCTAAGTCCTCTTTTAACAATTCTTGTACTTTTTATTACCTTCCTCATTTTTCAGTTGATTAAGGTGATTGGTAAAAAATCTGCTAATGCATTCAGGGCCAATCAACAGGCAATTGGAAAACTTAATGGTTTTATAGAAGAGATGATTGAAGGTCAGAAAATTATAAAAGTCTTTAATCACGAAGATATTGCCAGAAGTGAATTTGCTAATTTGAATGAAGATTTAAGAAAGGCCGGAACTGATGCCATGACTTTTGGTGGAGTTATGGGGCCTGTAACAAATAATCTTTCTCATGTTCAATATGCAATAATTGCTATTATTTCTTCTGCAATTATGATTTTAGGACAGTCAAAAACCGGATTATTAAACTGGTTTACAGGAATGCTTGATATTGGTACCATTGCAGCCTTTTTACAGTATACTCGTTCTTTTAGCCAGCCAATTGGAATGATGAGTATGCAGGCAAACTCTGTTTTAAATGCACTGGCAGGTGCCGAAAGAATTTTTGGAATTATTGATGAAGAGGAAGAAGTAGACAAGGGAGAATACACTCTTGTGAATGCCTACGAAGCTCAGGAAAAAGATGGAAATTCAAAACTTGTTCAGTCATTTGGAAAAACAGGTGAGTGGGCCTGGAAAAATCCAGCAGATTCTTCATTGCATAAATTACAGGGCGAAGTTGTGTTTGATCATGTAACTTTTGGTTACAGAGAAGATAAAACTGTACTTCATGATGTTTCTATCCACGCAAAACCAGGTATGAAAATCGCTCTTGTTGGTTCTACTGGTTCAGGAAAAACTACAACAATTAATCTTCTGACCCGTTTTTATGATGTACCAGAAGAAAATGGAAAGATTACTTATGATGGAATTCCTTTGAATGAGATATCAAAAGATGCCTTAAGAAAATCATTGGGAATGGTTCAGCAGGATACTCATTTGTTTACAGGAACAATTAAAGATAATATCCGTTATGGAAATCTTGATGCTTCTGATGCTCAGATTTATGAAGCTGCAAAATTAGCAAATGCAGATCATTTTATTCGTCATCTTCCAGAAGGTTATGACACAGTAATTACTGGAGATGGAGCAAGTTTAAGCCAGGGACAAAGACAGTTGCTTTCTATTGCACGTGCTGCTGTTGCAAATCCACCTGTTCTTATTCTTGATGAGGCAACATCTTCAATCGATACAAGAACTGAAAAAATGATCGAAAAGGGTATGGATGGACTTATGAAGGGTAGAACTTCTTTTGTAATTGCCCACCGACTTTCTACAGTTCGTAATGCAGATGAAATTATTGTTCTTGAACACGGAAAAATAATAGAACGTGGTACTCACGATGAATTAATTGCGGCAAAGGGCCGTTATTATTTCTTGTACACCGGAAATAGAATTACATTAGATGAATAAAATATAAATAAATTAATATTTAGCCCGAAATTCGAGTTTTTTGAAAATTAAACATAAAATTGCTTTTACAATAAAATTGTTTAAGTATGAAAATACGTGAAGGAAGAAAGAGGCTGGGCCAACGCATTATAAACGCTTTTCCGTAATGTTGGCGCGAAGGAGCGGGGCGTGGTTC
>CAMGTC010000073.1 GCA_946061765.1 uncultured Treponema sp. | reverse complement strand
GAGCCAAAAAATCGGATTTTTGTTTATAATGCGTTTGCCCTGAAGAAAGAGGCTGGCAAAAACATTCGCAAGTCGGAAATGGTAGTTTACTTGCCGACTTGTGAATGTAGCAAGGCCCTGACTGCCGTCAGGCAGGCGGTAGCGGTTTTGACAGTCGCTTTCTGACTGGCAGTATTTTCATAATGCAAATGCAATTATAAAAATCAATTTTATGCATTACCCATAAAAATTTATGCATATTTTTTATCAAAAGAGTGCATAATAAGTTAGTTCAAAGTCTATGTGTGGCTGTAAAATAATATGTGCTTTTACGGAGGTAATTTATGATTTTTCAAAATCCAGTTTTAAGAGGAATGTATCCAGATCCAAGTATGTGCTATGCAAATGGCAAATTTTATATGGTATGTTCAAGTTTTCAATATTTCCCTGGGGTTCCTCTTTTTGAAAGCAATGATTTAATCAACTGGAAACAAATAGGTCACTGTCTTACTCGCAAAAGTCAACTGCTTCTTCCTGATAATGATACAGGGGCTGGAATTTACGCTCCAACTATTCGTTTTAATAATGGCCGTTTTTACATGGTTGTAACAAACGTAAGTAACATAGGAAATTTTTATGTTTACACTGATGATATTTATGGACAGTGGTCTGAACCTGTTTTAGTTGAACAGAATGGAATTGATCCTTCTTTGTTTTTTGATGATGACGGAAAAGTTTATTTTATCTCCAATGGAAATGACGCTGATGGTCGTGGTTTTATTCAGATGAGCCAGATTGATATTTCTAATGGAAAAAAGTTAAGTGATAATCAGCCTTTGTGGTATGGAACTGGCGGAAGATATATTGAAGCTCCACATATGTATAAATTTGGTGATTATTATTATCTTTTGAATGCCGAAGGTGGAACTGAATATGGTCATATGGTTAATTATGCAAGATCAAAAAAAATTGAAGGGCCTTATGAACCTTGCCCTGCTAATCCAATTCTTACAAACAGAAATTTAGGGGGATATCAACTTCAGGGAGCAGGCCACGGAGATATTGTTCAAGCTCCAGATGGAAGCTGGTGGTTCTGTCATTTAGCTTTTCGCCAGATAGATAAATATATGCCTTTTCATCATTTGGGAAGAGAAACTTGTATGGAACCTCTTGTTTGGGATGATGAAGGCTGGTTTTATATTGGAAGCAAAAATGTAACTGCCCAAGAAACTCTTTGTAAACTTCCTGTTGCAAATGGATATAATCAGAAAATGGGTTATGGAAGAGCCCTTTTACAAGTTGAATGTCCAAAAGAATTTGATAATCACAAGTTTGAAAAACAGGATTTTAATTTTACTCAAACTTTTGAAAATCTTTCTACAAAATTAGACTGGGCTTATTTGTGTAATTACGATCCTTCCAAGTATGAATTAAATTCAGATTCTTTTGTTTTACATGCTGGAGATAAAACTATCGATTGTAAAAAAGGAAGTCCAACTTTTATAGGAATCCGACAGAAAGAGTTTAATCAGGAAATTCAGGTAAACTGTAACTTTTCGGGACAGGGGCAGACAGGTCTTACAATTTATATGGATCCAAATCACCACTACGACCTTTACCTGGAAGAAATAGATTCAAAATTTTATGCAGTAAATAAAGTAAAAATCGGACCTGCCCAGGAAATTAAGGCTAAGCTTGAATTAAAAAATCCTCAAGCCCAGTTAAAAATAATTGCTAATCCTTATGCTTATGATTTTTATGCAAACGGAGAATTTCTGGCTTCTGCAGATACAAGATATCTTTCCAGTGAAGTTGCCTGCGGATTTTGCGGAGTATTTATTGCTTTTTTTGCACAAAATGGAGCTTGTGGTACTTTTACAGAATTTAAATCAGAACACAAGGAATAAAATTAAAAAAAAATTAAAAATATTCTCTTAAATATTCATGCTCTTCCCAGAAATCTGTATTTTCCGGGAAGTCTTTTTTTAAATCACTAAAGGCTTTTTTATCCAGATTAATATTATTTTTTTGATTAATAAAAGTTTCTTTTTCTTTTAATATTTCAGCTTTATTGTTTAAAATTTCTTTTAAATCTTTAGTTTGAATTCCTGGAATATAAAGACTTTGGGGGCATAGGGTGTAAGTTTTTACTTGTGGACAGGCTGCAATTCTGCTTTCGAACCACCAGGCAAACATTTTCATTCTGCTATCGGTAATTATTGGCTGTCCAAGGTAATTTTTTCCCGGCTGGGCGTTTGCACTAAAGAGACTTGAAATTCCGTATTTTTCGGCACTTTGTAAACGGTTGGACATTTTATGAAAACTTTCCTCTGCGGAACTTCCCTTTATGTGAGTTTCTTTTCCAGGAAAGCCTAAATCAAGGCCTGCAAAATAAATTTCTTTTGCTCCTGCATATTTTGCAAAATTCCAGGCGCTTGCTGCAACCGAACCACCAGTTCCTAAATCTCCGGGACAATAATTTAATTTTTTTTCAAAATACTGCCCCAGCGGGAATTGTGAAGAACAGAGTCGGATTTCTTTGCAGTTAAATCTAAAAACG
Source organism: uncultured Treponema sp. (assembly GCA_946061765.1). Lineage (GTDB taxonomy): Bacteria > Spirochaetota > Spirochaetia > Treponematales > Treponemataceae > Treponema_D. The sequence goes on along the minus strand of CAMGTC010000073.1, from coordinate 8,539 downwards.
GAAGGGTATGCGCAAATTTCTGTAATTAAAATTGATTTTGGAGCTTTTAGCCCGGCAATATGCTTGTAAGCCCAGTATTGAGGATCTAATAAAATTATAAAATCAGGCTGGATTTCTCTTAGTAAAAGCATTTTTAGGGCTGTTTCCACACAAACAATAATCATTCGTTTTTGTAATTCTTCAAGATAGGGTAGAATGTTCTCTAATGAAGGTCCTGCACCAATGATTAAAAATGGAAGACTTGTTTTGTCCTGATATGAGGAAATTGTTGGACAAGATTGCATTTTAGCTAGATTTGTAAGACTGTTACGAATCCACAATTTTCCAAATTTTTTAAGAGTTGCTTGATTTATATTATTTTTTTCAATATTTCTTTTTATGATTTCTTTTACACTTGAAAAGTAAGGTAAATCGTGTTTTGTAAAAGAAGGAATATCCAGATAAAAAGCATCTGAAACTCCACATTTTCCAAGGTTTATTTTTGAGTTACTTTCTATTAGCTGAAGTACATTTTCTGGTGGACAGGCTAGTCCCAAAACTAATTTTTCAACATTAAATACCTCTGTCCAATCTAAAATTGTAAGACTTGAAAAAAAGTATAGGGGCTGGGGCTCAATCAAAATGATTTTTTTATCCAGTCCTTCGTTTAAGATTTTTTTTGCGGCTTCAATTACATGGTAGCCAAGTCCAAAACCGTAAAAGATGATATTCGAAAATTCAAGAAAATTCTTATTGTTTATTGTTCCTGCAGCTTCCCTTTGTGGGTTGTAAGAGGAATGAAGACTCAGATTATTTTCGCTGGCAGTTGGACTTCCATTTTTAGCGCTAAAAACCTTCCAAAAAGGATAGATGTTTTGAGGATTATCTAAATTAGATTCAACAAAATTAATTTCTCTTGCAAAAATATTTGCTAACTGGGGAAATCTCTTGTTAAATGCCTGCAGATTATTATTCCAGATTGAGTTCAATTACTGTGTCCTCTGTAATTGGAGTTCCAGCTTCTGGATTTTGGCTTGTAACCCAACCGTTTCCATTAATATTGAGTTTAATTTCTGAATGCTGCATTAAATTAAAAAGCTCTTTTTTAGATTTTCCTGTAAAATCAGGAACAAGGCCGTTAATTTGAATTGGTTTTGTCTGTGGAATTGTTATTACTCCATTATGTTCCAAAGATGCTGCTCCGCCTCGTCCCATACCTAAATGGTCAATGATAATATCTGCACTCTCGGCAATAACTGGAGCTACAATTCGTCCTGCGTAATTTTCACCCTTTGCTTTTTCTACAACTATATACAAAACAATCTGTGGATCTTCAATAGGGAAAATTGCAATACAGTTTGAAAGAAAGTCTGTTTGAGAATATCCACCGTGTTCCTTATCTGCCATCTGAGCAGTTCCGGTTTTTACACCAATAGAAATATCTCCCAGATTTGCTCTTGTACCTGTACCAGATCTGGCTGTTGTTTCCATACAGCTTAAAATATAGTCGGCTGTCTTTTTAGAAAAAACTCTTTCTTTTGTTTCAGGCTGATGTTCGTAGTAAGTAGAACCGTCCCTGTTTGTTATTTTTTGAAGCATGGTAAGTTTTACAGGAACTCCGCCATTAGCAATTGCTGTTGTTGCCTGAACCATTTGCAGGGCCGATACCGAAATTTCCTGTCCAATGGCAATTGTAGGTTTGGAGCGGGCAGACCAAAGTTTGCTCGAAGTATCTTTTACCGACCCTGTTGTTTCTCCTGGAACTTCTACTCCGGTTCTAGAACCAAAACCTAATTGTCTGATTCTTGCCATAAACAAATCTTCATCAATTCTGTCGCTTATCTGTCCTAAAACATCATTACAAGAAAATCTTAAAGCATCTCTTGGTGTACACCAGCCGTGGTGTTCAAGACATTTAATTCTTACAGCTTCCTGACCTGGATTTCGGTGTTCATAAAGACCATCGCATAAAAAAGAATCTGTATCTGTGATTTTGCCTTCATCATATACAATTCCAACTGTAAAAATCTTAAAAACTGAACCAGGTTCATAGGCTGTCATAGCAGGTCTGTCTATTTTACAATTGGTAGGGGCACTTCCATAATCATTTAAATCTGCAGAAGGTAGGGTAACGTAAGAAAGAATTTCTCCACTTTTACAATCTGCTGCAATCAACATCATACTTTCTGCCTGTGTTGATTTCATTGTCTGGTTGGCAACTTCTTCAAGTTTGTACTGGAGATTTGCATCAATTGTTAGATAAATATTTTTACCCTGTGGCATTTCTTCGGCATTTTCGGGAATGTTTTCAATTGAAGGCTGTAAAATATCCTGCTGTGAAAATTCTATTCCAGCAAGTCCCTGACCGTCTGTTCCCATGAAACCAATTAATTGTGAGGCTAATTCCTTATTTGGATAATAGCGGCCTGGGACTTTTTCAAAACTAACATAATTGTAGTTAAATTTTTCTGTTATGGCTTTTACTTCTTCGTAAACGTTTTGATTTACCTTTTTTTTAAGGTAAACGAATTTTTTAGAAGTGTTTAAAAGAGACATTACTTCTTCTTCGCTTAAAGAAAGAGGAAGGGCAATATTTGCTGCAAATTCTGGTTTATCCTTGTCATCAAGATTTTTTAGAGTAACTCCAATGTGATAAAAATCTACCTGGACTGCCAGAGGTGAACCATAACGGTCAACAATTGAACCTCTTTCTACAGGAAGTATTCTTTTTGCGCTTGGTGTTACAGGCTGGGTAGCAAGTTTACCATAAGTAACAAGCAGAAGAACAATTAAGAGTCCACAAAAACAAAAGAAAAATATAGTACGTTTTTTTCTAAAAAAGTCATTCATGAATAATACTATGATACCTTCTTGCGGTTAAAAAATCCACTAAACTAAATCTTATTATTTCCGAAAATTGTTATATGGAAATTATAAATTGTCTTGAAGTAAAAGAGCGTGCAAAATTTTCTTTGCCGATTTTTGAACGAAAAAATAGAGAAAAAAGTATTGCTTATTCTTATGATATGTTTACTCCAGAGCTGGGCCACTATGCAATTCCTAAAATCAGAAGAAATTTAACACCTGCCAGTGTATTTTCTGCTATTGGACATGGAATTTCACTTACTACTTCATATATAAAATCAAATGTAAAGAAACTTTTAATTTCCTTAGCTGTAATCAGCACTTTTACACTTATTATAATTTCCGCTTCTTTAATTTCCATAAGAATTAAAAATTTTACTGGTCCTTTAAAGATGAAGGCTGGTGACAGTATAGATGTAGAATATATCAACAGTCTTATGCAAAAATTCGCTCTGGAAGGAAACATTGCTGTTGATGACAGTGGAAATCTTTTAGATGCAGAAAATGTTACTTACAATTTTACACGTCCTGTTGAATATAAAGATTACACAGTAAAATCTGGCGATACAATCGACGGAATTACAAGAAAATTTGGTTTAACTAATATTTCAACTTTAATTTCAATTAATGACATTAAAAATGTAAGATCTCTTTATGCCGGTCAAAAATTAAAAATTCCTTCTTTGGATGGAATTTTATACACAGTAAAAGCAGGAGATACTTTGGAGTCTCTTGTTGCAAAAAATAAAATTGAATTAAACGCCCTTGTAGATGTAAATGAACTTTCCAGCGAAGTTCTTCAGGTTGGACAAACCTTATTCCTTCCTGGTGTTACAATGGATTCCAAAAAATTACGACAGGCTCTGGGCGAAAGATTTATTCTTCCCATTCAGGCAAAATTCCGCTGGTCTTCTCCTTATGGAAAAAGAATTGATCCGATTGCTAACGTTGTTTCTTTTCATACAGGAACTGATATGGCTTGTCCTACAGGAACTCCAATTGTTGCAGCTTTAAGTGGTCGTGTTAGTACAACCGGTTTAAATAGAATTTATGGAAATTATGTCATCATAGATCATGGAAATGGTTATCAGACTCTTTATGCTCACATGTCAAAAATTCTTGCAACAAAAGGTCAGTGGGTAGAGCAGGGTGTAAGAATTGGTCTTGTAGGTTCTACAGGCTATTCAACAGGGCCTCATTTACATTTTACAGTTTATAAAAATGGTAAAATGGTTGATCCAATGACAGTGTTAAGATAATCAGACGGAGAATAAAATGTGCATTTGTAATGGCTGCGGAAAATTAATAGATAGTAAATTTTTTTACTGTCCCTGGTGCGGTGCTTCAAAAGTAAAAAATGAAACAGTAGAAGCAATTGAACTACAGGTTCAGCAATATAAACAAAAAAAGCAGGATGATAGAATCCAGCAAATTCAAAAAATGGAAGAAGAACTGAATAGTCTGGAAAAAGAACTTTCGGTTTTAATTCTTTCTCATGCAATGGCTGAATAAAGGTCAGTTTTTTCTCTTCAAAATTCAGATTTCACACTTTTTATCATTTAAAGATTTATAGTATAATTCTTTGAATAAATGGCTCTTTTTTGCCGATACTAGAATTATGAAGAAGTCACTTTTTTATTTTTTTATAGTTTTTTTATTTTGTAATACTCTTTTTGGTCAAATTTCTTTTGGGAATATCGATTTAAATGATAAAGATGAAATCCTCTTTACAATCGAAAACTCTTCTGCCCATATAAATCCATACAGAGCTCTGGCAACTTGTAAAATCAAAAACGGCTCTTCAGAAAAAAATCCAACTTTACTTTCTTATTATCCTGAGCGCATGGAATTAACTGCCGCAAAAACCGGGGACGAAAACAATAGAATCTTACAGATTAGAAATGCCTATGGTCAGGCCTTTTATGACATTCAGGCAGATTCTTTTACCTGGGAAAATCAGTATCAAGTAATTCCAGAAAATCCTCTGCCTTTACTTCCTTATTCATATAGTAATGATGGAAAATATTATTGTTACCTGGAAAAAACTTCATTTATTTCTGCTAAGTTGATTTTAAAATCTCAGGAATCTGGAGCCAGCAAAGTTCTCTGCCAAAATCTCCAGATTAGTTATGATTCTGTTCCTGTAAAATGGTCAATTCAGGGTAATGTTCTTTTGTACGAAAAAGATGATAATATTTACTTTTGTAATCCGGAAGCCCTTATAAAAGGAATTGAAATTGATGAAGAATACAGACTTATTGGTCCTGGAAGTATTAATTCTGTAGAATTTACTGATTCAAAATATTTTGCTTACATAAACGATTATCTGATGTATAAAATCAACACAAAAGAATTGTATACTATGGGCCTTTATTCTGAAATTATTGGCCAGGGAACAGTTGTTGGTCGCCTTCCTTTTAAATTCAATTCAAAAACAGATAAATTCTCTGTAAATAAGGAACTGAATTCTGTATTTATTGTTCAAAATCAAAGAATGTTCTCTTATCTTACTGCCCATCAGGATTCTTGTGATTACATGGATATTATTTATTCAAGACCATATACAGATTCAACTGCCTCTTTAGTTAATTCTTATGTTTTCTGGGATAAAACAGGATATCCTGTCCTTTGGCTTGAAAAATTACCTTACAATGAAGATGTAATCCGCTGTTCTGCTTATAGAATTTCTAATGTTGCATCTCAACTTTTTGAAATTGAAGATTCTGGAAAACCTTATCTTTCTCCCGATAAATCTAAACTTGCTTTTTACGCAGGTCAGACAGCCTATGTTTACGATATAAGTAACTGGAATAGAATTGCAGAATTAAGTGGCGAAAGAATTATTTCTTTAGTTTGGTATGATTCAAGAACGATTTATGCAGGTGGAGTTAAATCAATAAGAAAGTGGAACCCAACTGTAAATTATTCAAATGTAATTGGACTCTCTTCTGTTCAATCAGCTTATTGGAATGGAAAAGATAATAACATAATTGCAGATAATGCTTCTGGAAATATGTATGAATTAGATAATGTTAAAAACACCTGGCGAAAAATTGGTCTTGTCAGTGAACATGAATCATCTACACAAAACGGTAGATATAGAGTTTTTACAGGGACTTCTTCAAATTATAATTATAAAAACGCCCTTTATATAAGAACTTTGGGTAAAAAGCCAATCACTAAAGCAGTTTACAAGGAAACAGGTAAAAAATTTGCTCCAAAAAATAAAGTTGCCCTGGTATTTGATGCTTATGATAATGCAGATGGACTTGCAAAAGTAATTACAACTCTAAAAAAATATAAGGTTCCCGGAAATTTCTTTATAAACGGAGAATTTATCCGCCGTTATCCTTCAGAGACTAAACAGATTGTAGCAAATGGTTTTAATTGTAATTCAATGTTCTTTAGTCAAACAAATCTTACAAAAAATTCCTTTGTGATTAATGAAGATTTTATTGTAAGAGGTCTTGCCCGTAACGAAGATGAATTTTTTAATTGCACTGGTAGTGAGTTTTCAATCTACTGGCATGCCCCCTATTACAAGGTAAATGATGATATTATTTCATACAGTCAAAATGCCGGATATACTTATGTTGATACAAATATGGAATCTTTTGATTTTTCTACTCAGAATCCTAAGATTTTAGTTCAGGAATATTATGATAATATTGTAAAAAATAAAGGTGGCATTATTCCAATTTCCATTGGTTTTTCACAGTCCACAAATGATGATTCACTTTACAATTATCTGGATCTTCTGATATTTGCACTTTTTGAAGGTGGTTTTGAAATTACTGGAATCAATAACCTGTAAAAAATGGGCTATACAGGGCTTCCGCATTATAAACGCTTTTCCGTAATGTTGGCGCGAAGGAGCGGGGCGTGATTCAAAAACACTCTTTTTGTGGCTGCTGCGAAGCGGCAGTTCAATAGTTTCTATACCACAAAAAGCGTGTAGCGCATTATTGCGCGGTTTTGAATCACGCAACCGTGACTGGGAGCCAAATAATCGGATTTTTGTTTATAATGAGTTTGCCCTGCCCTGCTATATTAGGCTTATTCCCTAATCATCAGTAAAATATTATAATAAACTCTCAAACTTTTTACCTTATTGGAGAAAATTATGTCTTTAGACAAAATGCGTAACATCGGTATTATGGCTCATATTGATGCCGGTAAAACTACAACTACAGAAAGAATTCTTTATTACACTGGAAAAATCCACAAAATTGGAGAAATTGACGACGGTCAGGCAACAATGGACTGGATGCAGCAGGAGCAGGAAAGAGGAATTACAATCTGTTCTGCGGCTACAACTACTTATTGGCGAGATTATCAGATTAATATTATTGATACACCGGGCCATGTAGATTTTACAGCCGAAGTTGAACGTTCTTTGCGTGTTTTGGATGGAGCCGTTGCCGTAATTTGTGCCGTGGACGGAGTTCAGCCTCAGACAGAAACTGTATGGAAGCAGGCTGATGATTTTAATGTTCCAAGAATTTGTTTTATGAACAAAATGGATAGAATCGGAGCAGATTTTTTTGCGGCTATGGCAGATGTAGGTGAAAAATTTGGTGTTGAATGCCTTGCTCTTCAGATTCCACTTGGACAGGGTCCTGAATTTGAAGGTGTAATTGATCTTCTAAAAATGAAAGAATTACGCTGGTCTGCAGAAGATGATGGAGAAACTATTACAGAAAGCCAAATTGATTCTTCAAGACTGGATCAGGCTAATGAATGGCACGAAAAACTTGTAGAAATTGTTGCTGCTTCTGATGATCAGCTTATGGAATTGTATCTTGATGGAAAAGAAATTTCTCTGGACCAGTTGAAAGCTGCAATTCGTAAGGGAACTATAAACAGAACTTTTGTACCATTTGTAATGGGTTCAGCTCGTCATAATCAGGGTGTTCAGCCTTTAATTGATGCTGTAATTGATTATCTTCCAGCTCCAAATCAGGTACCTGCTGCCAAAGGTCATAAAGTTCATAAAGATGAATTGACAGATGTAGAAGTTCCTTGTGATCCTTCTAAAATGGCTTTAGGCCTTGTATTTAAAATCCAGTATGACAGAGAAATGGGACCACTCTGTTATGTAAGAATGTACTCTGGAAAAATTCAGGCAGGAACTCAAATTTATAATGTTAACAAAAAGAAACGTGAACGTGTAAATAGAATTTTAAGAATGCATGCAGATAAATCAGAAGCAATGGATTCAATTTCGGCCGGAGATATTGGTGTTTTTGTAGGATTAAAACTTGCACAGACAGGTGATTCAATTGGAAGCGAAGCCTTTGCAGTTCTTCTTGAAGAGCCAACTTTCCCTCAGCCAGTTATTTCAGTTGCCCTTGAACCAGAATCCATGTCAGAAAAAGATAAGATGATGGAAACACTTGAAATCTTAAAGAGGGAAGACCCAACATTTACTTCTCACGAAGATAACGAAACTGGACAGTTGATTATTTCTGGTATGGGTGAATTACACCTTGATGTTCTTGTAACCCGTATGAAAGATGATTTTTCTGTTAAGTGTAATGTAGGTGCTCCACAGGTAACTTACAGAGAATCGGTTTCTGGTTCTGCTACTGCAAGTGAACATTTTGAAAAGACTCTTGCCGGAAAAGAAAATACAGCTGGCCTTACAATTACTGTTGAACAGAGAGCTCAGGGAAGTGGAAATTCCTTTGAAATT
>CAMGTC010000072.1 GCA_946061765.1 uncultured Treponema sp. | reverse complement strand
ATATTTTTAATTCCAGGGTTTGTTGTTTTTGCAGGATTATCTGAGAATTTCATTGTAGGAATCATTTTATCGCTTTCTTTATCGTGACGGGCTGCCAGTTTATAAACACCGGTAAATGAAGATTCATTTCCTCCTGTTACCATGTGAGTTCCAACTCCCCAGCTGTTAATTGGTGCCTGATGAGCAACTAATGTGGAAATGATTTCTTCTGTTAATTCATTTGAAACTGAAATTTTTGCCTGTGGAAATCCGGCTCTATCCAGTTCTTTTCTAACCTCTCTTGTAAGGTAATCAATATCGCCCGAATCAAGACGAACTCCAAAATTGTAACCTTCTTCTACAAGTTCACCACCTGCAATGATGGCATTTTTAATTCCAGATTTTAATGTATCGTAAGTATCAATAAGGAAAACAGAATTTTCTGGATAAATTTTTGCATAAGAACGGAAGGCTTCCAATTCACTTGGGTGAGACATAATCCAAGAGTGAGCCATTGTACCCATTACAGGAATTCCATAGATTTTTCCAGCAAGAGTATTTGAAGTTCCTGCAGCCCCACCAATATATGATGCTCTTGTTGCAGACATTCCACCATCTGGACCCTGAGCTCGTCTTAATCCAAATTCCATAATTGGAGCTTTTTTAGAAGCAAGCCAGATTCTTGAAGTTTTTGTTGCAATTAAAGACTGGAAATTAACAAGATTTAAAACCAGGCCTTCTATAATTTGAGCTTCAATCAGATTTGCATGAATTCTTACAAGAGGTTCCTGTGGGAAAATTACACTACCTTCGTCCATTGTGTAAAGATCGCCGGTGAATTTCCAGTCTTTAAGATAATCAAGAAATCCTTCTTCAAAAATTTTCTGTTCTCTAAGATAATCAATATCTTCTTTAGAAAAAGAAAAATCTAATAAGGCATCGATTAAAGTTTCATTACCGGCAAGAATTGAAAAACCACCGTTAAAAGGATTTTTTCGGAAGAACATATCAAATACAACTTCCTGATTCATATTTTCTTTCCAATACCCCTGGGCCATTGTAAGTTCATAAAAATCTGTAAAAAGTGCACTGCTTAAAGTGTTGTTTTCAATTTTATTCATTGGAAAACTCCTAATTGAATTGTGAAAGAGAAACCTCTTCTGCTTCGTTTATTTTATTTTTATCCTGTTTGTAAGGACGTTTATGATATTTATAAGTTATTCTTGCTACACTGTATCTGGAAACAATTCGGCTTAAAAAAGCGTTAAATTTCCATTTAGGATGCCATAAAGCTACTTTTTTATTTTTATAGGCTTTTTTAAGACAGTGGGCTACAACTTTAACCGGTGAATAACCACCTTTTACTTCTTTTCTGGCTCCATTTGATGCAACATTTGCAAATTCTGTACTTACACTGCCAGGACAAAGGGCACAAACTTGAATTTCTTTATCTTTTAATTCTGCTGCAAGGGCAATACTGAAATTTAGAACATAGGCTTTGCTTGCGGCGTAAACTGCAAAATTTCCAAGTGGCATAAAGGCGGCAAGAGAAGCTGTATTTATTATATGAGAGCCCTTTCTTAAAAATGGGAGTGCAACACCGCAAATTCCTGTAAGAGCTGTACAATTTAAATCTATCATATCCATCTGACGGTCGATAGGAGTTTCTTCGAATGGACCGTAAGTTCCAAATCCAGCATTGTTGATTAAAAGTTCAATATTAATTCCGCTTTCTATTTTTTCAAGATTGTCGTTTTCTCTTGTTAAAAAGTTTTTGAATTCTTTAACTCCATCTTTACCCTGAATATCCATAACAATAGGCCGTGCAAGAGAAAAGTTTGACTGGGAATTAATTAAGTCTGCTACTTCGTTTAATTTGTCTTGTCTTCTTGCAATTAGCCAGATTTCATCAAAATCATATTTTTGGGATATTTGAATTGCAAATTCTTTTCCAAGCCCTGAAGATGCGCCTGTAATAATTGCGATATTTTTCATAAGTTAATTATAGCAATTATAAAAAAAAGTTGAAATACTGTAATTTTCTTATCAAAATTGTATAATAAAGTATGTCTTATAAACTTGCGATTTTTGATCTTGACGGAACAATTTTAAATACATTGGAAGATCTGGCAGATAGTCTTAATTTTGTCTGCCTTAAATATAATTTTCCTACTTTTTCCTATGAAGAAGTTAAATATATGGTTGGAAATGGTATTCCAAAACTTATAGAAAGAGCTTTACCTCAGGGAAAAGACAATCCCTTCTATAAAGATTGTTTAAATGATTATATCAGCTATTATGAAAAGCACAGTCAAATAAAAACTTGTCCATATCCTGAAATGAAAGAAACTTTGTTAAAATTAAAAGAGGGCGGAGTAAAACTTGGTGTAAATTCAAATAAAATTGAAGATGCCGTTATTCCCCTCTGTGATTTTTATTTTCATGGGATTTTTGATTTTGTTTCTGGTGGGCATTTAGACAGAAAACCAAAACCTGATCCTGCTGGAGTAAATGCAATTTTAGCAAAGGCTTCAGATTGCAGGCCTGCTATTTATATTGGTGATTCTGATGTAGATATTCAAACTGGCAAAAATGCTGGAATTGATGTTTTAAGTGTTGCCTGGGGATTTAGAGGTAGAAAATTCCTTGAAGAAAATGGGGCTATGAAAGTAATTGATAATGTTTCTCAGTTACTTGATGAAATTCTATAAAATTAAATCAAAAGATTTTAGAAAATTGATTTAATTGTAAATACATTTCCTTTTTTATATAATATTCTGGTTTTTATAAGGACTTTTAATAAGTTATGAACTTTTATGATTATTTTGATGTAGCCGTTGTTGGTGCTGGTCACGCGGGAATTGAAGCAGGTCTTGCTTGTGCCCGAATGGGATTAAAAACTCTTTTAATCACTCAATCTCCTGATGCAATTGCAAGAATGTCTTGTAATCCTTCTATTGGAGGAATTGCCAAAGGTAATATTGTTCGAGAAATTGATGCCTTAGGCGGAGAAATGGCAAAACTCATTGATCATTCTATGATTCAGTTCAGAATGCTTAATAAAAGTAGGGGGCCTGCCGTACAAGCTCCACGTTCACAGGCCGATAAAATTACATATTCTCAGCTTGCAAGATTAACTGTAGAAAAAACTCCAAATCTTTATACTTTGATGGATACTGTAATTGATGTTTTAACAACAGCATCATCAACACCACTCCCACCAAATTCAGACAGTGCCGCAGAAAAAGGTACTATTCCTGGAGAAAGTCGTGGATGGACAGGTTCTAATTTAAATGCAGAAAATTATGCAAGTCAGGCAGCCCGTTCTGGTATGAGACAAAAGGTAACTGGAATTGTTACCGAAAGGGGAAGGGTAATTCCTGTTCGTTCTGTGGTTCTTACAACTGGAACTTTTTTGGGTGGTCGAATATTTATTGGAGAATATGATGCTCCTTGTGGTCGTATTGGTGAACCTGCCGCTTACGGTCTTACTGCTAGTTTGCACAGACTAGGATTTACCACTGGACGTTTAAAAACTGGAACTCCTCCAAGAATTCTAAAAAAGACAATTGATTTTACAAAAATAGAAGAGCAGCCTGGCGACGAAGAGGTAATTCCTTTTAGCTTTGAAACAGAAAAAGTTGAAAGACCTCTTGTTTCCTGCCATATAGTTTATACAAACCCAGAAACTCACAAAATTATCAGGGAAAATATTGGGCGTTCACCTTTGTATTCAGGAAAAATTTCTGGAATAGGTCCTCGTTATTGTCCGTCAATTGAAGATAAGGTAATGAGATTTCAGGATAGGGAACGGCATCAGATTTTTGTTGAACCTGAAGGTCTTATGACAGAAGAAATTTATATGAATGGTTTTTCTTCCTCTTTGCCTGAATGTGTACAGGATGCTTTTATGCGAACTCTTCCAGGTTTTGAAAATGCAGTTCAAAGTCGCCCAGGATATGCTGTTGAATATGATTATGTAGAACCAACACAACTTTATCCAAGTCTTGAAACTAAAAGAGTTGCAGGTCTGTTTAATGCTGGTCAGATTAACGGAACTTCTGGTTATGAAGAAGCAGCAGGCCAGGGACTTATAGCCGGTATGAATGCGGGTCTTTATGCAAGAGAACATATAAAACTTTGCGGTCCTTTGGCAGAATTACCTCATACAATTAATGGTCGCCCAGCCAGTATGGAAAATGGCGCTTTTGCACCTAAAAACGAAATGTCCCCTGCAGAATTAAAAGAGTTTGCAGAAATATCTGAGGCAGAAACAAAGGCCTTAAATGAATATATCTGTAAAATCCAAAAAGATGCAGGTTATGATAAATTTGAAGTAATTCCAACTTTTGATCCTGTAATTATCGGTAGAGATGAAGGTTATATTGGAGTTCTTATTGATGATCTTGTTACTCTGGGAACAAAAGAACCTTACCGAATGTTTACAGCCAGAGCTGAATACAGATTAAAACTTAGACATGATACTGCGGACAGAAGACTTGCAAAGTATGCTTTAAAATGTAATCTCAAAAGTCAGGCACAGTTTGATGCAATTCAAAATAAATATGCAAAAATTGAAGAAATCGAAGGTCTGCTCTTAAAAAATCCAAAAATGGAAAATCCAGGATATCCAGAAAAAGAGTGGGAAGAAGCTCAAATAGAAGTGAAGTATAAGTATTACATCGAAAAACAGGATAAAAGGGTAGAAAAATTGCATAAAATGGAAAATACCCATATCCCAGAAAATTTTGATTATGGCTCTATACCTTCACTTTCTGCAGAAAGCCGCTTAAAACTGGAAAAAGTACGTCCTATTACTTTGGGACAGGCAAATCGTATTAGCGGAATAAGAAATAGTGATATTATGCTTTTGATGGTTTATCTAAAAAAAAGATAATCTTAAACACTCAAAGTTAAATAAAAAAAAGCTACTTGAAAAAAGTAGCTTTTTTTTATTCGGGGATTAATACAACCCTGAAAACTAGCGAGTCAAGGCCTTGTGCGAAGTGTACCTTGAATCGACGTATTCAACGAAAAACTAGTAGTCTTTCTTTTCACTCTTACGTCTTTTGTTTAAAAGTTTACGAGCAAGAGTTGTTTTCTTCTGATGAAGTTCAGCAGAAGGCTTAACAAAGTATTCACGTTTTTTGTATTCACGAATGATACCTTCTTTTTCAACCATTCTCTTGAATTTTTTGATTGCTTTTTCAAGGTTTTCTGAATCTTCAACTGTGATTGTTGCCATACTAATGTCACCTCCTGAATTCCGGTAATCCCGTAAAAACATATTAATTTTATAGAAAAAATTAAAGACATTCAAGAGATTTCTGCTTTGATTTAGGGTTTATTACAAACCCTAAAAACGGCGAAGTCAAGGCTTTAAGCGTACGTGTGCCTTGACTCGACGTATTATGTAAAAAAACTAAGAAATCTTAGAGTATATATCTGCTCAAATCCTGACTTTTTGTAATATCACTTAATTTTTCTTCAACATACTTAGAATCAATAGTAATGGTTTCTCCTGAATGTTCATCTGCAGAAAAACTTATTTCGTTTAATACCTTTTCCATGATTGTATGAAGTCTTCTGGCACCAATATTTTCGGAGTTAGAATTAACTTCTTCTGCAATAGAAGACATTTTATCGATAGCATCTTCTGTAATTTCAAGTTTTAAGCCTTCGGTTTCAAGTAATGAAGTATATTGCATAATAAGGCTGTTTTTTGGTTCCTGTAAAATGCGTTTAAAATCTTCTTTATGAAGTGAATCTAACTCAACTCTAAGAGGGAAACGTCCCTGAAGTTCTGGAATTAAATCACTTGGGGATGCAACACTAAAAGCTCCGGCTGCAATAAACAAAATGTGAGTGGTATCTACAACACCAAACTTTGTATTTACGTTACTGCCTTCTACAATTGGAAGAATATCACGCTGAACACCTTCGCGGCTTACATCCTGTCCGTGGCTTTCTCCGTGAACTGCAATTTTATCAATTTCATCAATAAAGATAATTCCGCTTTGTTCAACTCTTTCTTTTGCAATGTCAGCAACTTTATCATGATCTATCATGTTATCCAAAGTTTCTTCAGTAAGGATTTTTCTAGCTTCACGGATTGTTACAGAACGTTTTTTAGAGCGACCGCCGTTTTGAAGCATATCCATAATTCCCTGCATTCCATTTTGTAAATCATCTATACTTCCGCCGGCAATAATTTCCATATTAGGAGCAGGCATACTTTTGTGTACAAGCATTTCTACTTCACGGTCTTCTAGTTTACCTTCTCGCAGCATTTCTCTAAAACGTTCGCGAGTGTGATTATTGCTTTCTTCCTGGGCTTTTTCTTCATCAATTTTCTGTTGATTTGCAAGATTTTCGTTGATTGCATCAAGATTGGCGGCTTTGTTCAGATCAATTGTTACTTCATTTGGATTGATTTGAGTGATAAAACCTGCAGGATTTACATTATTCTTTTTAACTTCTTTTTTTCCTGAGCCAGGCAAAAGTAAATCGAGTAATTTTTCTTCTACAATTGATTTTGATTTTTCTCGTAATTCTTCCTGCATTTCAGCTTTAACGTCATTATAGCCTACTCTCATCAAATCACGAATCATACTTTCTACATCGCGGCCGACATAACCAACTTCTGTATATTTTGTAGCTTCAACTTTTAAAAATGGAGCTCCACAAAGTTTGGCAAGACGGCGGGCAATTTCTGTTTTTCCAACGCCGGTAGGTCCAATCATAAGAATGTTTTTTGGAGCAACTTCATCCCGGATATCTTCTGAAAGTTTAAGGCGTCTAAAGCGGTTACGAAGAGCAACTGCAACTGCACGTTTAGCTTTATCCTGACCAATAATATATGAATCAAGTTTTTCTACAATCTGTTTTGGTGTTAATGCTGAGTTTTCTTTGTTTTCCATAGTTTTTTCCCAAAATTATATTTCTTCAATTGTTAAATTTTGATTTGTGTAGATACAAATACTGCCGGCAATTTTAAGAGAGCGTTCGGCAATTTCGCGGGCAGTAAGATTTGAACCATCCAGATAGGCAAGGGCTGCAGAATAGGCATAATTTCCCCCTGAACCGATTGCGATTGCATCATTTTCTGGTTCAATTACATTTCCATCACCGCTAATCAAAAGCATTTTTTCTTTATCGGCTACTAAAAGCATTGCTTCCAGTTTTTGAAGACTTCTATCTGTTCTCCAGGCTTTTGCAAGTTCTACAGCGGATCTCATAATATCTCCGTTGTATTCTTTTACTTTTGATTCGAATCTGTCCAAAAGTGTAAAAGCATCTGCTACACTTCCTGCAAAACCAGTTAAAATTTTTCCATCATATATTCTTCTAACTTTTTTAGAATTTCCCTTACAAACTGTATCTCCTAAAGTACACTGGCCGTCACCAGCCATTGCAGTTTTTCCATCTTTACGAACACATAAAATAGTTGTACTTCTGATTTTTACTTTATTATCACTCATCAAAATGTCTCCAAATTAATATTACAAGTATAAATATAATAAAGCTTAATTTAAAGGGCAAATAAAATTCTTTTTGAGGGGGAAAATTTTTTTTTTTTTCATAAAATCTTCTTAAAAATTTGATGAAAAAATTCTTTTGGGGCAATTATACATGTGGAGATTGTTATGAAAAAAGTTTTCTTATTATTCTTTTCTTTCATTTTTTATGTTTTTCCTTTTTTTGCTAAGGCAAATTACACATGGAATTTTGCTGACTGCCAGATTACAGATATTCTCTTTAGCTTGTCTGTGGACCTGGGCTTTTCGATTGTTGCTGATGATACGGTTTCTGGGCGTGGTGATTTTAAGTTTTCAGGTTCCGATTTTGAATTAGCTTTTGATGCCTTTTTGGATTCCTGCAGATTGTATGTTAAGAAAGAAGCTGATGTTTGGATTGTAACTAAGATTCTTTTTGAAAAGCATGAGGGATTGTATTCTTTGGACGCAATGGATTTGCCAGCTTCCAGGATTGTTGAAGAAGTTTCGATTGGTTTGGGAAAGTCTATAAATGTAGATTCAATGCCGACTGGTAAAATTGGAATTCATGTAAAAAATTTGAGTGAAGAAGATTTAATAAGGGTAATTTCTGATTGCATTGGTGATTATGAAATTACTGGAGGTTTGGGCGCTTATACTTTGAGGCAGAAATATGCTAATCACATGGTAAAAAGTTCTGGTTTTCTGAGAGTTTTTGAAGATGAAGGTCTAATAAACGTGGATGCCAAAGATGTTTTATTTAAAGATTTAATAGATGAGTATTTTTCAAAAATTGTAAATGAAAAGAAGGAATGTCGAAATTATATTTTTGTGAATAATGGCGATTTTCTTGTTCCGAGAATTTTATTTAAGTGTGAGGATTTTGATCAGACTTTGACTAAGCTTTGTAATGTAAATGGTTTTGATTATGAATTTTATGATCAGACTTATTTTATTTTTCAGAGTAAAGATTCTTACCAGAATTTGTTTGAGATGGGGAAACAGTGGATACGTTTTGACTTGAAATATTATGATAGTCAGAAATTTATAGAATTACTTAATCAGACAGTGGGAAAAATCAATAAAGTTTGCCTTGATAATTCATCGTATTTTTATGCAAAAGTATCTGAAAGTGAAAAATCAAAAATCGAAAATCTAATGGCGGAAGTTGATATAAAAGAATCTACTCATGTACTTTCTTTAAAATATATAAAACCTGCAGATTTTTTGGAGCATCTTCCTCCTTTTGTAGAACGTTCAAATCTCTTTTTAGCAGATGATTCATCCAGACTTTATTTTAAGGGCACGGATGATGAATATAAAAACTTATTGGAGCAGATTGAAGTTTGCGATAGACCGGAAATTCGTCTTTCTTATGATTTATTGATTTTACAAAATAGTGAAAGTAAACAAAAATCATATGGAAGTAAATTATCTGCCAGCCTTTTGTCTTTTGGCGACAGAAACGAAATTTCTGGTCAACTGGGCGATGTAATGAACTTAAATCTGAATGTAGTTACTGCTTTTGGTTTGGAATTTGCCCTAAATTTGCAAAATTCTCTGGAAGAAAATAAATCAAAAATCTTTGTTGATACAAATCTTAGGGGAGTTTCTGGAAAAACAATCAATTTTCAAAGTACAAATACCTATCGTTATAGAGATAATAATCTGGATCCGGAAAGTGGAAAACCAATTTATTCAGGTGTTACAAAGGAAATAATTTCTGGAATTAAAATTGATATAACAGGCTGGGTTAGCGGGGATGGACTTATTACAACTTCTGTAAATACAAGCCTTTCCAGACAGGGAACCGATACTTCATCTTCAACTGGTAATCCTCCTGCAACAAGTGAAAAATCTATAACAACCCAGATAAGTGGCAAAAGTGGAATTCCAATCGTAATAAGTGGATTAATGGAAGAATCAGCAAATACAGATGTAAAAAGAATTCCATTTTTATCCAAATTACCTTTGATTGGGAATTTTTTCAAAAAAGTAGATAAGAATACTGAAAAAAATCAGATGGTAATCTATTTAGTCCCAAAAATTGAAAATCCCCAGGATTTAATGATTTTTGAAAACCAAAAAAAAGAAAAAAATCAGGAAATCCTTAATAAACTCAGTGAAATTAAAGAAATCTTAAAGAGTAAAAATCAAGCAAAAAAAGAGGTTCAAAAAGGAGAGGAAAATGGAAAAGTATAAATTTCAGCTAAATCCTGCATATTGTCTTTTTAATGGTGTTGCGGTTCTAAATCAAAAGGGCTCAGAAATAAGTTTTATGATGGAAGATTTAAAAAATGAAGAGCTAAAAGATAGATTGAACAGAGCCTTTAATTCTTATCTTGAAAACATAAAAAAAAGTCAAAATTGTCCTTCATATTTTTGTGGTGAAGCAAAAGTAAAATATATGGAAGGAAATAGAAATGAAATAAAAAATTGTGTGAGCCAGATGTTCGAAGAGGAAAACTTTAATAATGGAGAAAAAATAGTGGCGAGTGAGGAGAAAAACGAAAAAAATCTTGAAGCTGCAGCTGTTATTCTTCTGGATTCTTTGATTTTTGAAGCAATTAATAAAAAGGCTTCTGATATTCATATGGAAAAAAGCCATATCAAATTCAGAATAAATGGAAAACTTCAAAATGTAATGACTTTATCGGACGAAAGATTTTACCAGCTTCTTTTACGTATAAAACTTTTGAGTGGAATGAATGTTCTGGAGTCTTATAGAAGTCAGGATGGCCATTTTGTTTTTAATGATGATAACGGAAATTCAGTTTTTATTAGAACATCATCAATTCCTATTATTGGAAAAAATTATGAAGAAGGCCATGAGTCAATGGTTTTGAGAATTCTGGATAAAAAAAGACTTCCTTTGAAATTAGATAGATTGGGTTTTAATGATTTACAACTTTCTTTGATTCGAGATTTATTGGGCAATAAAAATGGATTGATTTTAGTCTGTGGTCCTACGGGATCTGGAAAATCAACAAGTATTGCTTCTATGCTCAATGAACTGGAGGAAAGAAATTCCGGTCAACTGAAGATTATAAGTCTGGAAGATCCTCCTGAATATATTTTGGAAGGAGTGACTCAAGTAAAAGTAAATGAAATTAAAAACAATTCTTTTGAGAATCTCTTGAATCATATTTTCAGACAGGATCCGGATGTTCTTATGATTGGAGAAATAAGAGATGAAATTACTGCAAGAGTTGCATTGAAGGCAAGTATGACTGGGCATTTAGTTCTGGCAACTTTACATACTGCAAGTGCGGCTGAAGCTTTGCTGCGATTAGAAAATCTAGGTGTGAATCGGAAATTACTGGCTTCGGTTTTGAAGGGGGTGCTAATACAGGAATTATCTTATTTGGGGAATAATGTCAGTCTTATTGCCGATTTAAGTATTCCGCAGACTGGTTTTGACGGAAAAATTGATAATTCAATGGCAGAGAGTGAATTAGACAGTTATTTCGAACATTTTGTGAATGGAAAAGAAGTTCTTTCAAGAAGTTTAAAAATTCTTTCTGAAAAAATGAAGATGGACACTGTGAAAATGAAAAAGGAAAAGTTTGATGACTTTGAAAATCTGCTTGCAAAAAGTAAAAGAAAAAAAGTTTTGCCTGTTATTAAGTCTAAGCAAAAACTGATTGGGGGAAAGAAGGCATGACAAATTTGAAAAAAATAAAAGTTTTTACTGATTCTGT
>CAMGTC010000071.1 GCA_946061765.1 uncultured Treponema sp. | reverse complement strand
ATTCAAAAAAAGATTCCAGGAAAAGCGTCCTGAATCAAACACATATAGTCGGTCAAGTAAAACCTGAAAAAACAGATTGAGGAAGTCAGAAAAATTCACCAGAAGGATTTGGCGAAGGATTCGGAGCCGTAAGCCTTCCCAATGCCCTTGACTCAAAATATCCTTCAGGCAGCAAGGAACTCAAATGGCAGTAGCTCTTTCCGCAAAAAAACCACTGGAAGAACGAATTGACAAGTCAGGAAGGACGCTGGCACGTAAACGAATCCCTTATGCAGCGCGCCGTAAAAAACGGCATTCTCGAAGTCGGAATCAGCCATCTTTTGATTATCATTCAGAATAAATCTCAACAGACAATTAGCATCAGCGTATACCATGTTTTTCTCCAGATGCTACACTCCATGCCGATTTCTCTTTTTCAATTAACTTTGGATTCGCATATTTCGAAAGGCTTCCTCGCAGAGTTTTTATGCCGTTAATTTTCTTTTCCTCTGCTTCATCCAATACTGTAATCATCAGTTTCTGATCTTTTGAGAATTTATAATTGTCTACAGTTTTTACTGTCTCTCCATCAAAATATGCGGGCAATACAAGCATTTTCTTCCTCCGCTTACCTATTTATACTCTTGATTATATCATACAACTTTTTCTAAAAAACTTACTGCTGCTACAAAAACAGTTCATCTTCATCAGATGAGATAATTCATAAAAAAGGCACCTCCTAAAGTGAACTTTATTTGTCCAACTTTAGGGGTGCACTTCATTTCCGCCTCCTTTATAAAAAGCTTACCTTTTTAGGTTTTCACTCTATGGCAGAAACTCGCTGCTTTTTTAGCATTTCACTTATAGTAGAAGCTCACCATCTGAACAAATATAACAATGGGTTTTTGCAGATGTAAAGGCTAATACGCATCGAAAATGAACTAATTTCTACATTTTGGCAAGCAATTCAGCTTTTTTTGCTTTGTACTCTTCATCATCTATAAGATCTTGTTCTCTAAGCTTTTTAAGTTTTGACAGTTGCTCGGCTATATCTATTTCAGACGTGTCATCCAATATATTATTGCTTTTTTCTGTATTAGATAAATCAGATTTCTTATTTATATTAATTTTTCGTGTCGCATATCCATAATTATCTGGATTAGAAAGCATCTTACAAGCATCGCTTATTCTTTTTTCTTTTGCATAGTCAATTGCTCTTTTTCCATCTTTATTTCTTATATTTATATCAACTCCATATTCAATCAGAAGTTTTATATTATCTGTTTGCTCATATTTTGCAGCACATATAAGTGCAGAATCACCATCTGAATCAGTACAATTAAGTTCTGCTCCATTATTTATAAGAAGTTCTACTGCATCCGGAGTACCGTATTGGGCAGCAATCAGATATGCTGAATATAAACTTGGTGTTCTTATGTCTATTAATGCACCGTTTTCTAATAAAAGATTCATAATATCAAGTTTTGAATAATAAGAAGCATACATTAAAGATGTCCAATCTTTATTACTTGTTTTTGACCTTCTTGCGTTTACATCAGCACCATTTTGTATAAGAAATTCACAAATTTCGTAGTTTCCATTAGAAGCAATAATTAATGGTGTACAACCGACAGGGTTATAACATTCAATATTTGCACCTTTTTCAATAAGTAATCTTACAATATCTGTATAATTATTAAAAGTTGCCCAAGTAAGAACAAAGTCATCATTATAAGATGTATTTACATTAGCTCCATATTCAATCAGAAGTTTTGCAATTTCAGGTCTATTATAATACATAGCTCGCATTAAAGGCGTATCATTTTCTTTATCCGTAATATCAGGATAAGCTCCATTTTCTAATAAAAATTTGGTTGCACTCAGTTGTTTTTTTTCCACTGCTATAAATAAAGCAGGCATTCCACTTGGATCTTTTGCATTAATATCTGCCCCATTATTTAGCGCATTTTGCATTTTTGCTATATCGCCATTACTTGCATATTCTACAAACATTGTGGAGCTAAATCCACTTTTTAATAGTTTTGCACCTTCGTTGAGTGCTAATCCAGCTAACCCTGATAATATTCCCATAATTATATCACCTTTTTCTTAATTGTTTGTTTAAATAAGAGTTTAGTAAAAAATCATAACGTAATTACTGTAAACAATGCATTTTTGTTGGTGAATTGCGACAAGAAGGTCCTGAACATGTCCAAAGTTTGTTACTATGAGATGGTCTTACAGCTTCACCACAATAAATACAATTATTGCCATCCGTAATTCCAACATGCATTTTTGTTACGTTCATTTTACATAGTTTTCCGTATCGGCTCCAAAGACATTTATCACTTCCAGTCTTTAATTCTTCGCCACAATATCTACATTTCATAAATCTGAACAATTTTCCATCCTAAACCTGAAGTTTGCTGTATCCATTTTCCTTTTGCTTCTTCTTTACTCTTTGCTTGAATAATTTGGGAAGCTTGAATTCCATTTTTCTGTAAATAAATAATTTTAAACCTTTTCATACACAACTCCTTCTTCTTTGACAGTTTATTCTATTTAAATGGCGAAATGATAATTGTGACCAGCAGGACTAAACATCACTTTTCGTTATACCAATCCTTTTATCACTTGCATATTGCAAGTATAACATACTTTTGTACATTACGCTAGTGTATAAATTTCAAATAGACTATCAAAATGCAAGTAATGACAGAACAACAACTACATGAGACACTTTCCCAAAACATAAAGAAATATCGCAAGGGAAAATATACTCAAGAACAGCTTGCTGAAAAAATCGGAGTTTCTTCACAAAACATAAATGACATAGAAGGAAAACGACGTTGGCCAAGAGAATCGACCTTAATCAAAATAGCAGATGCTCTTGAAATAGAAGTATATCAGTTATTTATACCGAATGATTTAAGCAATATCCAAATAGAAAATACTGATGAAAACGAAAAAATACGAACTACGATTCAACAACGACTAGTTTCTGACTTTAGAAAATCTATGAATAATATGCTTGATAAGTGGAGTAAAAAAGACTTATAAAAAAAGCCAACTCTGAATTATCAGAACTGGCTTTTCTGTTTTAGATTATCCGATCAAACCACCGTGTCACCCCTAACTTAGGGAGCGACGGCTGTAAGCCGTCAAAATGCTCCACTGGAGCATTTTGAGCGAGTCTCCGAGCAGCTGTGCTGCGAAGGTGTAGGGGTCTAGATGCTGAAACAAGTTCAGCATGACATTTTTTCAGACAACTAACGCCAAGGATTTTCAGTAGGATATCTAACACCAGCTGGCTGGTTATATCCAATCTCGCTTACGTCTACACCGATGTACTTGAATACTTCGAAGAGAGCCTTTCCAAAGTGGCCGAATGCAACAGCTCCGTGGTGTGGGAAGCCTTTTTCGATGAGCCAGTGACGATAGAAACGGCCCATTTCTGGAATAGCGAATACACCAATTGATCCGAATGAACGTGAAGCAACTGGAAGAACTTCACCCTGTGCAATGTATGCGCGGAGGATATTATCTGCAGTTGACTGTAAGCGGTAGAATGTGATTGGACCTGGAGCGATATCTCCTTCCAAAGTTCCGTTTGTAACTTCGATTGGAAGAGCACGTGCCATAATCTTCTGATACTTCATTTCGCAGAATGCAAGTTTCTTTGAACATGTGTTTCCACAGTGGAAGCCCATGAATGTATCCTGAAGAGTATAATTTGTCTTACCCTTGATTTCTTCATTGTACATATCTTTTGGTACAGAGTTGTTGATGTCGAGGAGTGTAACGATATCACCAGAAACGATTGTACCGATGAATTCAGAAAGACATCCGTAAATATCAACTTCACAAGAAACTGGAATTCCTCTTCCTGTAAGGCGGCTGTTTACATAGCAAGGTACGAAACCAAACTGTGTCTGGAATGCTGGCCAACATTTTCCTGCAATTGCAACGTACTCACGGTATCCTTTGTGAGCTTCAACCCAGTCAAGAAGTGTAAGTTCGTACTGAGCAAGTTTAGCAAGAACTTCAGGCTTTTTGTTTCCTTTTCCAAGTTCTTTTTCCATATCAGCAACAACTTCTGGAATTCTCTTATCGTTAGCATGTTTGTTAAATGCTTCGAACAAATCAAGTTCTGAGTTCTCTTCAATTTCAACACCGAGGTTGTAAAGCTGTTTGATTGGTGCGTTACAAGCAAGGAAATTGAGTGGACGTGGTCCGAAAGAAATAATCTTAAGGTGATTCAAAGCATAAACTGCTTTTGCAACTGGCAAGAAGTCGTGAATCATATCTGCACAGTCTTCTGCATCCCCTACTGGATATTCTGGAATATAAGCTTTGATATTGCGGAGCTGTAAGTTGTAAGAAGCGTTGAGCATACCACAGTAAGCATCTCCACGTCCATCCATAAGGCTACCACCAGACTCTTCTGCAGCTGCACAGAACATTTTTGGACCGTCAAAGTGTTTAGCAAGTAATGTTTCAGAAATTTCTGGTCCGAAGTTTCCGAGGTAAACACAAAGTGCGTTACATCCGGCTTTTTTGATGTCTTCCAAAGCCTGTACCATGTGAATTTCGCTTTCTACAATACAAATTGGGCATTCGTAAATATCGTCTGCGCCATATTTTTTTGTGTAAGCTTCAACAAGAGCCTTTCTTCTGTTTACTGAAAGTGTCTCTGGGAAACAATCGCGGCTAACTGCTACGATACCAATTTTCATTTTTGGTGAATTGTTATTCATTTTTTGCTCCTATAAATTGTTACAAATCTATTTTAAGAAATTCTTTAGTGCAAATCTCTAAAAAAGAGAAAAGACAGCAAAATTATTTCTAATTTAATTTATGAACAATATAATAAATAATATTCATCTAATTACGAGTAGTTGTCAAGCAGAGAATTTACCTATAAAAAACTTAGTTTTTTTAACCAAAGTCTTAGCCCATTCAGGCAGGCGCGAGAATTGAGGAGGCCCGTAAGGGAGTCCGAAGGACTGCGCGTTAGCAAACTCCGAAATGCGAGTTGGAAAGTGGTTCGCCCAAAATTATTAATTATTTATTCTTCGGTTGGTAAAACTTCTTCCAGGGATAGAACTGCATTTTTTACACAATCGCCACAAGGGCACAATACTTTGCCAGTTTCAATGCCTTTTAGGTCCTTACAAATTGTTGCACCAGATTTTTCTTTAAAAAGGTTAAGTATTTGTTTTGAATATTTTGCGGTACCCGGAGCTCCGCCTGTTTTTGTACCTGCAATTAAAACGGCTCCAATAAGTGCGCCACAAGTAGATTCCATACAACCCATTCCAGCGGAAAATCCAGCAGCAGCGGTTTCTAAAGTCATAGAATCATTTTCTATTGAATCTTCGTAAACCATTAAAACTGCCTGGCAACAATTGCATATTCCCTGATTTTTATAACTGGCGGCTTTTTCGGCCCTTTCTTCTTTAGTCATTTTTACACCTTTTCTTGTAAATATATTGTTTTAAATGAATATAATAAAAAATTTTGTACACCGTTAAATTTTATGAACCATCAAAGGAAATTATTTTTAGCACAAAGAATTTTCTATCTTTCATCATTTACGATATGAATCAAACTCTTGCCTTCAAGAATTTCTTTTATGCGGTGACGAAGGAATTCAGGCTTTACATTAGTTTGGGCAAGCTGGTCCAGAGGAATCCAGGAGATTTCTTCCTTTTCATTATTCCAGCCGTAGGTGTTGCATTTTGCATCCTTTTTGCCCCGGCTTTTCATCAGATAATAAAACTCAATTACGTGGCAGTGCAAAGGGTCATAGTCCAGAGCTGCTTCCTTAAAGAAGTTTTCGCAGATTACAGCAAGATGGTCCACCTGGTAGTCAACGCCGGTTTCTTCGCGAACTTCGCGGATTACACAATCTTCGGCTTTTTCGTTCATGTGAACACCGCCGCCAACCGAATAATAATTTGGAGATTTTGCATTTTTTACCAGAAGAAGTGAATTATCTTCTATTATGATTGCTCCAGTACGAAGTCTAAACCAATTGTCATTTACCGAAAAACAACAGTCCGGATAGCCAGCTCTAATGTCATCTTTTTTATCTTTTTCCATATTTAAAATTATAAGATCAAAGTTATAGCTTCACAAGCAATCACTTTTATTTCAGCACAAAAAAGATAGTGCGGGAAAGTGGCATTTTAAGCATAGAAGTTTTCTTCATCATAACCAGTGATGCAGGAAAAGTGCAAATATGATTATCTTGGAAATGAGCGGATTACTACAATAACAGGATTTCCCCGACAAATTTCATTTTTGCCCTTTCCTTTCTAATAATATAGCAAGAGGAAGGACAAAAACAAATCAGCTTTTTTATTTTATGGCTTTACCTTCAGAAAATGCTTTTCCTACAACTTCTCCAAGTACATTATAATTATGACTTACAGGGTCGTAGCAGATTGGCTTGAGTTTAGCAGCATCTATTTTTCCATCTGTTAAAACTGACTCATCGGCAGAAACGTTTATGATATTTCCAACAATATAATCAGAATCTTCACTCATCTGAACTACTTCGCATTCTAATGTCATAGGAAGTTCATTGATTACCGGGGCATCTACAAATTCGGATTTAGTCACGGTCCAGCCTGCTTTTTTGATTTTATCCGGCTCCCTATTTCCACTTGCAATTCCTACATAATCACATTCTTTTACAAAAGCGGCAGTGGCTATACTCACGGTAAAAGCCTTGCGTTTTGCAATATTTGCAGTTGTTTTATGACTTTTATCCAGACAAATTCCAATTTGATTTGTATCGTGAATTCCACACCAGGCAGCGTTCATTGCATTTGGATTTCCATTTTCATCATAACTTGCAATTATTAAAACTGGCATTGGGTACATATAAGTTTGTTTTCCAAAATTCTTTTTCATAAATCCTTATTACTCCTTATTTTTAAATATAAGATATTTTTATAAATTAAAGGAAAAAATTCGGCGCGAGAATTGAAGAGGCCCGCAGGGAGTCCGAAGGACCGCGCGCTAGCAAGCTCTGAAATGCGAGTTGGAAAGTTGATTCGCCCATAAAAAAAGGGCACCACTTGATGCCCTGATTTTAATTCTTTGTATTTTTTATTCTACTTTCCATTTTTGTAAGCAGATTGATTCAGCCGAAAATACAATAAATACATCATGAACGCCGGTGATTTCTTCTTCAAACTTTGAAGTTACACTTGCATATTCTTCGCTGTTTTTTACTTTTAATGTAGCTGATGGCTTACTTGAAACTCTATCCAGTCTGATTTCTACATAACCTTTACCCTTTAACTGAGCTGTAATTTGACTGGCCCCCTGTGCAAAATCTACATTTTTGAGCATTATCCAGGCACCGTCTTTTACAGATTTTGTTGCAATTTCAGAAGGATTATTAATTTCTTCGTACCAGGTATCAGCATTTGTGAATACTGTGGTTCCGGCAACAGTTTCGAATGGATTAAGATTTTTTATTTTATCTACACCTCTTCTTGTTCCTGGAGTAAGAGAAATTTTTACATTTTCTTCATCCATTTCAAGTTTATCAACGCATATACTTCTGAATCCGCCTTTTGTTGGAGATTTTTCCTGTAAAGTCAAAGTATGATAGATAAGATACCATTCTCCATTGTATTTTTCGTAATGAGTATGATTATTACTGAAGTTTAATCCCATTTCTCCTGGATTTTTAAAATAATGCCCTTTATATTCCCAGCTGTCTGAAATTAATGGAGTTTTTGTTGTCATATATGCCATTGAACAAGTTGTTGCTTTTTCGACTCCTTCAATTGGCCAATCACTTCTTTCATCCCAGTTTGTATTAAAAGTATAAACATAGGTTCCATTTACAAAATTCATTTCACTGGCTTCGAAGAAATATGGTGCCTTTAAGTCTACAAAATCACTGGCAATTGAAATCATATCTTCTCCCAGTTGAATTAACTTTGAACTTCCAGGCATTGATTTTTCGTGTCCTTCTGAAACTCCGCCGCCAAAAGCAAGCCAGCCAATTCCTTTATCGTCAATACAAACTCCTGGGTCAAAAGGTGCTGGACTGTTTAAACCTTCCATACCGGCTCTAATTAATGGTTTTTTGAGTGGATCTTTCCAAGGGCCCAAAGGATTTGTTGCTGTAATCACCCCAACTCCATTTCCGCTATTTGAAAAATATAGATAAAAGTGAGTTAATCCATCTGATTCAACTCTTTTACAGATTGAAGGTGCCCAGGAATTATAAATCCATGGAGCAATTTTTTTTACATTTATTTCTCCATGATAAGTCCAGTTAGCCATATCATCTGTAGAAAAACAAACTAAAGTTTTGATATGTTCATAAGTATTTTTTTCGGCATTAAAATACTGCTGATGATCATTTGTACCATAAACATATAATCTTCCTTCAAATTCAACCGCTGTTGGATCTGCACAAAAAACATTTGGCAAAATTGGATTAGCTTCGTAGGTATTCTTCCAAATATTTGTACTTACTTTCAATTTCTTTTCTCCTTTTTCTTCAGAATTTTTTGCTACATTTGTAGCACAAGAAAAAAATGAAAAAACACAGAAAAAAATTGCAATTGCTTTTACACTTTTTTTCATTTCTGCCTCCTTTTATTCTTTAGTTTTATAATAAATTGAATAGTTCAAATAACAAGTCACGATAATGCAAAATAACATAACATTTTATGCTATTTTCGTTCTATTTTTACAAAATTGAGAGTGCTAAAATCTCAAATATGTCTATAGAAATTGGTTCAATTGGATACAATCATATTCACGAAAAAGATTTCCATATGGATATGCCAAATGGCCCGGGAGCTTATTTATTTTTACTGGTAAAATCCAAGGCGAAATTTATTATAAACGGTAAACATTTTAATGTTATTAAGAATTCTTACCTAATTATTAAACCTCAGACTCCTAGTTTTTATAAAGGAGAAAAAGAAAATTTTATTAACGATTGGTTCTATTTTAATTTGAATGAAAAAGACATTGAAATTTTGCAAAAGAGAGGGATTGTTTTTGACCAGCCAGTTTTATTAAACAATATTGACGAACTTTCCAATATAATCCATAGAATTGCTTTTGAACTTTTTTCTTCGGAACTTTACCATTCTGACATTCAAAGTCTTTATACACAGATATTTTTTTATGAACTTGCAAGAATAATTCAATCAAAAGATATTATTTCTCCAGATTTTCTTGCTACAAAAAATGACAAACTGACTTATCTTAGGACAAGGATTTTTCAGGAACCTGCATTTTTTAGCAGTATTGAAGAAATGGCTGATTTTATGAATCTGAGCAGATCAGGATTTCAACACCTTTATACAAAAGTTTTTGGACACAATGTGATGCAGGATGTAATTTCTGCCCGCATAGAAAAATCGAAAAATCTTCTTAAAACTTCAAGTCTTACAATAAATGAAATTGCTTCAAAATGTGGATACAAAACAGAATATCATTTTATGAGGCAATTCAAGGAAAAAAACGGCTGCACACCAAGTGAATATCGAAATGGAAATACCTGGCTGCAAATTGACAAATTCAGAAAAGGCCAGGAAGTAAGGAATTAGGGGTCTGTCCCCCACATGTGTACACAGAGAACTGTCCCCTCGACTTAAATAATACACTTTAAAGGGGACAGACCTCCCGTTCTCCAGGGGTCTGTCCCCCACTCGGGAATTAGAGGTCCCCACCGTTTTTTTGCTTGATAAGAACTTGTGATTTTGTCATAATTTGCACGCGAGGTTACATATGAGTTCTAATTTTCCTTTAACAAAAGATCAGCTTGATAATCTGATTAAAACTTTCCCTACACCATTTTATTTGTATGACGAAAAGGCAATCCGCGAAAATATGCGCAAATTTACAAAAGCCTTTAGTATTTTTCCTAAATTTGTTGAACATTACGCTGTAAAAGCTTGTCCAAATCCTTACATTTTAAAAATTTTAGCAGACGAAGGATGTGGTACAGATTGTTCCTCTTTAACAGAATTAATGCTTTCTGAAATTGCTGGTGTAAAAGGAAATTTAGTTCTTTTTACTTCTAACGAAACTCCCGCTTCAGAATATAAATATGCCTACGAAAGAGGAAATCTTATCAATCTTGATGATATTACTCACATTGAATATCTAAAAAAACACCTTGGAAAACTTCCACAAGAAATCTGTTTCCGCTACAATCCAGGAAAAGATAAACAGGGCTGTAACTCAATCATTGGTAAACCAGAAGAAGCAAAATATGGTCTTACCCGTGAACAAATCATTGAAGCTTATAAAATCTGCAAAGATGAAGGTGTAAAACATTTTGGACTTCACACAATGGTTGCTTCAAATGAATTAAATCCTGATTTCTTTGTTGATACTGCAAAACTCGTTTTTGAACTTGCTGTTGAAATTAAAGAAAATACTGGCGTTCGTATTGAATTTGTTGATTTAGGGGGAGGAATTGGTATTCCTTATAAACCTGATCAGGTTGCTGTAGATTATGATTACGTTGCAAAAGGAATTCGTGCAGAATATGACAGAGTTCTTGTTCCTGCTGGCCTTGATCCAATGGAAATTCACTGGGAATGTGGTCGTCCTATTACTGGTCCATACGGCTGGTTAATTACAACTGCAATTCACGAAAAACACATTTATAAAGAATATATTGGTACAGATTCTTGTATGGCAGATCTTATGCGTCCTGGAATGTATGGGGCTTACCATGAAGTTACTGTCAGTGGAAAAGAAAATGCTGCTAAAGATCACACTTATGATGTAGTGGGTTCCCTCTGCGAAAACTGCGATAAATTTGCTGTAGACCGCAAACTTCCTAAGATTGACATTGGTGATCATATCATTATTCATGATGCAGGTGCTCACGGTCGTGCAATGGGTTTTAACTACAATGGAAAACTCCGCTGTGGTGAAATTCTTATGAGAGAAGATGGAAGTTTCAAGGAAATCCGCCGTCGTGAAACAATTGACGATTTATTTGCAACTTTGGATTTAAATGGCGTAAAGGATTTTCAATAAGATTCTTAATTTTTAATTCAAAGGATAAAAAAAGAGACTGCCCTACATTTCATAATTTTGTAGTTCAGTCTCTTTTATTTTTAACAGATTAATATAAAACCTTAATTCGGGGTCTGTCCCCCCACGCACATTTCTTAATCCCTGGGGGCTGTCCCCCCACGAACCACAGAGAACTGTCCCCTCGCACATTTCTTAATCCCCGGGGTCTGTCCCCTCATATTCCCTCACATTCGGGGTCTGTCCCCCACGCACCTCAGAGAACTGTCCGCTCGCACCAAAAAATCATAAAAAAGCTCCTAAAATTGAACTAAAAAAATCCAACT
>CAMGTC010000070.1 GCA_946061765.1 uncultured Treponema sp. | reverse complement strand
GACTTATGAGCCGTTTTGAATGCTATCATATCAAGCACAGAAGCATCATTGAATCTGACTTGGGAACATTGAAAAATAACTTTCAGTTTGAATATCATATAGATAGGAAAACACTTTAATGTACTTGATAACCTACTAACACCGTTTTACACTTTACAAAGGTGTTAGTAGGTGTTAGTATGGTAGTAAGAGGTGCTTTATGGCTGAGTCTATAGAAGAATTGGAAAAGAAAATAGAGGCTTTACCACGTGGAACAATCGTTACTAAGAATATTGATGGCAAGCCTTATTTCTATCAGCAGTATAAAGAAAATAAAAAAACAGTAAGCAATTTTCTCACAAACGATGAAGCTGAAAAAATGAGGCCTCAGATTGAAAAACGCCGCCAATTACAAAAGAAACTTCGAGAAATGAAAAAGAATCTTCCTGCAGCTGCAAAGCCTGATGACAACATTTCTTTCATAATGAATGCTATAACAGGATACGGACTTTTGGAAATGGCAGAAACTGCCAAAGATTTTAAGAAGCGTGACTGTTACGAAAAGATTTCTTCCTATCTGTACGGAAAACCAGCGGACAAGGTTTGTCTTGTTTATGGACTTCGCCGTACCGGAAAAACGACTCTCCTCAAACAACTTATTCTGGACATGAAAGAGGAATACCGAAAACAGACAATATACATAAAAGCAAGGGGAGGGGAAACAATTGCAGATTTGAATAAGGATATAAAACTTGCACGCGAAAAGGGAATCAAGTTTTTCCTGATTGATGAAATTACTTTGCTTGAAGATTTTATTGATAATGCGGCTCTTCTTTCTGATGTATATGCAGTACAGGGGTTGAAGTTTGTTTTGTCAGGAACGGATTCTCTTGGATTTTATTTTGCAGAAAGTGAAGAACTGTATGATCGTGCCGTTACTGTTCATACAACATTTATTCCTTATAAAGAACATGCCAGGCTTTTAGGCATTACCTCAATTGATGAATATATCCGTTATGGTGGAACCCTTAAGGCAGGTGAGTTGGATTTTGAGGATGAAGAACTGAATGTAGAGGAAGCTTCATTCCGTGATGATGAGACAGCAAGAAGGTATATCGATACAGCCATTTGTAAGAATATTCAGCACAGTTTGAAATGCTATCAAAAGGGGCGCTATTTCAGACACCTTCGGGAATTGTATGATGCTAATGAGCTTACTAATGCAATCAACAGAATTATTGAAGATGAAAACCATGACTTTACCGTAAAGGTCATTACTGACTTATTTGAAAGTCACGACTTAGGCTCAACATCACAACTTCTTCGCAAAGCTCGTGATGAAGAAAATAGAACCGATGTTCTGGATACAATCGACAAGTCTCAGATTCTAGCTACCTTAAAAAAGATTCTTGAAATTAAAGAAAAAGACAATCAGACAATTGGCATTACTGATACTCATGTGGAAGAAATCAAACAGTATCTGAAACGACTTGATTTAATAGATGACCTGGATATTGAAACTCTTACAGGTAGTGAAGGAAAGCTTAATTATACAATCTTTACACAACCGGGAATGAGATTCTGCCAGGCCCAGGCTTTGGTTTATTCATTAATGAAAGATGAACAGATAAAGAACCTTCAAGAGCGTGAAATTATTCTTATTACAGAAAAGATAATTGAAGGCGTTCTTGGACACATGCTGGAAGACATTGTTATTTATGAAACCAAGCGAGTTTTAATGCCTAACCGTCACGAAAACAAAAAGCAGGTTTTCCAGATTCGTTTTGAAGCTGGAGAGTTCGACATGGTAATCTATGACAACCAGACAAATACCTGTGAGATTTACGAAATCAAACATTCTCTAGAAGCAGTTCCTTTTCAATACAGACATTTGATTAATGAAGATAAAATTGCATTAACTGAAAAACGCTTTGGAAAAGTTACAAAGAAGTGTGTCCTATATCGCGGGGAAACAATGCAATCTGAAAATGATGTAATGTATAAGAATGTTGAAGAATATCTGAATGAACTTGTAGGGTAGTAGACAAAAAGGAATATTTATTCTTCTTGATACTATACTTCTTTGGGAGTATAACATAATTATGATAAAAACAATATATCATGGATCAAATAAGATTATTGAAAAACCTCTTTTTGGATTTGGTAAAACCTATAATGATTATGGACTTGGTTTTTACTGCACTGAAGCTTTAGATATGGCAAAAGAGTGGGGTGTATCTAAAGATAATGATGGTTTTGTAAATATCTATGAAATAGAAACGGAAGGGCTTACATTACTTGATTTGAATAGCAGCGAATATACAATCCTTCACTGGATTGAGGTTCTTCTGGAAAACCGTATTTTTGATATAACCAATTCTCTTGCACAGGAAGCAAAAGAATATCTTTTAAAAAACTTTACTGTACCTTATAAAGATTATGACATTATTACCGGATACCGGGCAGATGACAGTTATTTTTCATTTGCTCAGGATTTTATAAATGGAGCAATTTCTGTCCGCCAGCTCAGGCATTCTATGAAACTTGGAAACCTTGGGACTCAGTTTGTCTTAAAAAGTAAAAAGGCTTTCAAAGCAATTCAATATAAAGGATATGAAGTTGCAGAATCTGCTCAATGGTTCTCTAAGAAGGAATTACGCGATAAGACTGCCCGTAGACAATATTTTGATGTAGAAAAAAACAGACGTCAGCGTGGTGACCTGTACATTGTTCAGATTCTTGATGAGGAGATTAAACCCGATGATTCACGCTTACGATAAGAATTATTTATCAAAAGCTCAAAATAACCTTGCCTCAATGCTCGATTTTGCAGTTTATGATCTCGAGGAAGATTTGTCTCATTTTTATCTGAAGTTTTTACAGTCCAAAATCTCTTCTCAATTTGAACGAGGAGAATCAACAGTTATTGTTGGAAAATCAGGTGTAGAACTTGCTTTAGATATTATTGGAGATGAAACATTAGCCTCAAAATATCGTCCTGCTGCAAACAGAACTCCTGAATACTGGTGTGGCTGGGCATTGGCATATTTTCAGTGGCAGACAAATCTTGGATTCAAAGAAATCAACAAGTATATTTCAATTTCTGAAATTCTGGCAATGTATTCACCATATCATGAAATGGATATATCTCAGTTTTGCGATAAGATGATAGAACTGTATAATAAGCGAAAGAATAATACAAATTTAAAAGCTTTACGTCTTGATGCAGGTCTGTCTCAAAGTGAATTAGCTGAAATTTCAGATATCCCAGTGAGAACAATCCAGCAATATGAACAGAAACAAAAGAATATAAATGCTGCTAAAGCAGAAACTGTAGTAAAACTTGCAAAGGCATTAAATTGTACTGTTGAAGCTTTGATGGAAGCAGTATAAAATTTTAATGGTATAAAATCTGGACAATAAAGATGCGTTTAACACTTTTATATATCTAAATGATGTATTTTTATATAGTTTTAGACTGTTAAGAACTTTACAATTGTCTAAAACCCTGTTATTTTAAAGCTTGTGAGGAAAATTTATGACTGAAAAGCTTATTGGCAGACAGAAAGAAATAGCACAGCTTCA
Organism: uncultured Treponema sp.; assembly: GCA_946061765.1. Lineage (GTDB taxonomy): Bacteria > Spirochaetota > Spirochaetia > Treponematales > Treponemataceae > Treponema_D. Next base: position 7,809 of record CAMGTC010000070.1, on the reverse strand, counting down.
AAAATGTATGGAAGCAAATCAAGCTCAGCTCATAATTGTTTATGGAAGAAGACGAGTAGGTAAGACATTTCTGATTAATAACTTTTTCAACGGCAGATTTGATTTTAAAGTTGCCGGTTCATATGCACAGGAATTTATTAGATTTTGAAATATAATCATACATAAATCAAAATAATGGTTATGATTCTCATCAACAGCAAATATAACAGAGTTTAATTCTTATAAACCAAGTAAAAATACATTTTGGGAGAAAAATAACTCGTGGTTTTATTATGGTACTAAAGCATTAGTTTCAAAATAACTTTAAAAGTTTATGGAATCAACTATGAAAAAAATTATTTCATCTATATTTTTGGTGTTTATCTTGATTCTTACTATTTCCTGTAATATCTCTCTTGGTCCAGATGAGCCTTTAATTACAAAAATTGCAGTTTTCAATAATGAAGGTGATTTTATAAAAGATGTTTCGTTTACTGTTTCTATTGATTCAACTTTATTAACGGATTTACAGGTTTATGAATCAAGTTTCTATATTTCCTATGAACCATTAATTTCTTGTCCATGCTATGTGCTTAACTCTTGTAAATGGAATAGCATAATAACAAGTGGAAAATATACTTTATCAAATGGAAAAAATCATACTGAAATAACTGTAAAAAAAGAAAATTATAAACCAGCTACAGTCAAAGCTTCTGAAGAAGGTAATGGGAATACAATAATTGTGATTCTTGCTGAGTAAAGTAGTTATGCTCTACCGTAAGTTTGCACAAAAATTTGTGCAAAAAAAACGAAAAAGGCAAAAAAAATAATGATTTTTTGAACAAATTGATATATAATTCTTAATAAGGATTGGGTTATAATTTTTTTTGTATGCAACGGCGCAGCGACTTTATACAAGGTAACTGCGCCTTTTTTTATGTAATCAGCACTTTTTCAAATTCTGATTATTCTGCTGATTTAGTTCAAACTGGAGGAAAATCATGGCTATTACAGTTCAATCTCTTTACAATTCTTTAAATGTTTACAGATTAAAATTAATTGCTGGTGCAAATGGTCTTCAGAAACATGTTAGTTGGGTTTATTATACCGAAGATCCTGAATCAATTGAATTTATCAGAGGTGGAGAGATAGAAATTACAACAGGATTGAATGTAGAGCGCCATAAACATAATACTGATGATAAATCAGATTTTTCCCTTGAATTTTTAACTGCTTTAATAAAAGAATCTGTTGATAAAAATGCTTCGGGACTTATTGTTAACACCGGAAAATACATTGATGTTATTCCCCAGAAAATTATTTCTTTGTGCGATGAATTAGATTTTCCTCTTTTTACTATGCCCTGGGAAATCCATACTATTGATGTAATGCAGGAAATTGGAAATAAAATCGTAAATGATAATCAAAAAGGGCAGACTTTAGAGCAGTGTTTTTACGATGTTCTTTTCCATTCTAAAAATTTTAACAGTGCTTATCTTGAAAATACATCTTTTGCTAATGCCAGTGAATTTTCCATTATTTTAATGAAGATTCCATCAGGTCTTTTTGATGATGATAAAGATCAGCTTAAAAGACACATAGAATATTCTTTTAATAATAAAATTGGTCTAAATCCAAATGATTTTTGCTGGTTGATTTGTGATAATTTAATTGTCTATATTCTTCATTCTGACCCATATAATATTGCTCAGACTATAAGCCAGATTGTTAGTAATGACAGAGTTTTAAAGGGTAGTATTGTTTCCATCAGTTCAATTTGTCATTCTCCTTTAGAATTGGCTGCTGAATTTGAACATGCCGAAGTTGCCTTAAAATTCTGCAAACCAGGAGAAAACTTTATTGATTATAATTCCCTGGGAGTATTTAAACTTTTTGCCGAAGTAAAAAATCCTTCTGTACTCGAAAATATGTATCAGGAAATCTTGGGAGCTTTAGATAGTCTTTCTCCATTAAAACATCAGTCTTATCTTGAAACTTTAAAATTCTATGTAGAGCAGAATGGTAAAATTCAAAAAACAGCCGAAGAGAACTCAACTCACCGTAATACAATAAATTACAGAATTCGTAAGATTTCCGAATTATTAAACTGTGACCTTCAAAACGGGCAGGTACGTTACATGATTCAAACCGCACTTTTAATTGGCGAATATCTAGGAAAATAATGAAAAATCATTTGCCACAGAGGATTACTTTTGTAAAACATCCTTCAATTATGGCCGTAGTGAAGATTAAAAAATTTACAATGCAATTACATGATATTTTTGTTATATTTTTGCAAATCTTATGGAGTAGAATAAAAACATGAGTTATCTAGATGATTTACCAGAAGGAACTAGTCTTCAAGTGTTTGATGAGGATTCTTTAATTTTTTCAAGTAAGGAAAAGTGGCTTTATCCTTTATTTGAATTAGAGAATTTCTTAAAAACTCATTCTGGTAAAAATCTATCTTCTCATGATAATGCAATTGGAAAGGCGGCAGCATTTCTTTCAATCCGCCTGGGCATAAAAAAGATTAATGCCGAAATTATCAGTAAAAATGCCCTGAAATATATTGATTTTGTAAATAAAGATTTGCCCCAAGAGCAAAAAATAAGTGTGACATATAAAAATCTTGTTGATAAATTGATGTGTGCAACAGAGAATCAACTGGAAGATTTATATGACGGAGACTTAATTTACCCGATTTTAAGAAAAAGGGCAAAATTAGTAGCTGGAATTTCTGTAAAAGTCGAAAATCTCACTTATTCTTTTGGAGCAATAAAAAATCTTTCCTTTGAATTAAAAGCCGGCTCTCATCTTATGATTTTAGGTGAAAATGGTGCTGGTAAAACAACTTTATTAAGACTTCTTGCAGGTATTTATAAACCTCTTTCTGGCAGAATTTTGCTGGATGGTAAAAATCCTTCCGAACTGGACAAATTTACAATCGGTTATATTCCCCAATCTTCTGATAACAGTAATTTTAGTCTTTCTGTAGAAGAAGTTATTGGATTTGGAATTGATAAAAAAATCAAAAATAAAAAGGCTCTGATAGAAAAATCTCTTGTAAGAACTTCGAGTCAAAAACTTGCGGGCAGGGCATTTAACAGTTTAAGCGGGGGAGAAAAACAAAAAATTTCTCTGGCCCGTTGTCTTGCACAAAATGCAAAATTACTTTTACTAGATGAGCCAACTTCCGCCTTGGATAATGAAAATAAAAAAATGGTAACTGATATTCTTCGGTCTCTTACAATTTCTGAAATTCCAACCATTATTGTTGTAACTCACGATAAAGAACTTGCGGCTTTACCAGGCTGGGATAAATTAATTTTAGGAGAAGAAAATGTTTAGCAATTTAAGTTTGATATTTTCCCTGGCACCAATTACCAGAGGCTTTATTGCAATGATTATTTCTGGAACATTTTTTCCCCTCTGTGGACTTATGGTTCTTAGATTAGATTTAATTCCCCTGCGATATATGCTTATGCACGGAGTAATTCTTGGTGGTGCCCTGTCTCTGGCCTTAAATCTTCCGCTTTTCCCGGTTACTCTTACAATTAATTTACTATTAATCTTTATTATGATGTTTTTTAGCAAATCCCAAAGCTTTGGGTTTTCGGGTGCAAGTGCTGCTTCAATGGTTTTAAGCATGGCTCTGGCTTCTATTCTTATGCAGCTTGCTGATGTTCCCGCAAAAGATACTCTAAATCTTATGTGGGGAAGCCCATTTGCATTAACAAAATCAGATTTATTGATTTTAATTGCAATTTCCATTCTTTTACTTCCTTACATCATTTTTAATTTTAAGAATATTCTTGCACTTTTTTTTAATAAAGATGTTGCTAAAGCAATTGGAATAAAAGTCCACCTGAATTACACTTTTATGATTTTGATTATTGCTCTTCTTGTTGCGCTGGCAATGAAACTTCTGGGGGCTTTTTTAATTGACTCTTTGCTAATATTGCCAGTTCTAAATGCAAACCTTTTTTGTGGAAAAGAATCTTCTGGAATCAAAAAACTTTTTGTAACAAGTTCCATATTTGGACTTGTAATTTCTTTATTAGGTTACAGCCTTGCCGTAATGATAAATTGGCCTCCAGCAGCTACAATTTCGCTTTTAGCTGTAATTATTTATATAGTTTTATCTTTTGGAAAAAGGTGTTTTAAATGAAAAAATCAATTTTTTTATTAATCCTTCTTTTATTATTTACCTCTTGCAGTAAAAATAAAGAAGCAAAAGAATCTCAAGTTTATATTGCATCTACAAGCTGGACAGCAGCTTTTGCAGATTTAGCAGGACTGGATTATGTTAGTGCTATTGCACCTGCATCTCTACGTCATCCACCAGAGTATGAAGTAACACTTTCAGATATTGAAAAAATCAAAAATTCAAAAGTCTTTATTTTTGCAGGTTTTGAAAGAATGATGCAGACACTTGGAACAGCAATCGAAGGGGTGAATATGGTTAAAATCTCCTGTGATAATTCTATAGAAACTGTAAAAAAATCAGCTTATCAGATTGCTAAAGTTACCGGCACCGAAAAAGAATGTAGTAAAAGGGTGGAAGACTATATTTCTACAGTTTTGGAAGGTAAGAAAAAGCTTGAAGAAATGGGACTTTCTGGAGCAAAAGTATACTGTAATAAAAATCAGATTTATCTTGCAAAAGATTTAGGCCTGGATGTTGTAGAAATCTTTGGTCCAGGTCCTGTTACAAGCCAGCAGATTTTAACTGCTAAAGAAGGGGATTTTGCTTTTATAATTGATAATGTACACAATCCGGTAGCAGGTCCATTAACAGAAGTTTCTGGTGCAAAATACATTATTTGGAGAAATTTTCCAGAAGTGGTTGAAAGAAATGCACTTAAAAATGTAGTTGCACAAAATATTGCAAAAATTACAGAATAAATGGTTATGAAGGGAGTTGAATGGTAAATTCAGCTCCTTTTTTATTACTATCACTGCGATTTTGGGCCTGTATTTTACCCCCCAGGGCTTTTATTATTGAACTTGAAATTGCAAGTCCCAGCCCGGAACTTCCCTGACTTCGTTTATGGGCCTTATCTCCCTTGTAAAAACGTTCAAAAATATGAGGCAGAATATCAGCTTCAAAGCCAGGGCCGTTATCTTTTTCTATTATAAAAACCTGTCCATTTTTTAAATAAGAATCCAGTTCGATTATACAATCTTCTTTTTCATATTTATTCTTGTAAAATTTAATACTATTAGAAATTAAAGCAGTCAAAACCTGATGAAGTAATTCAATGTCACACTTAAAATTTATATCAATGTTTGGGTTATAAATTATCTGTAAACCAGGATTAATTGGAGAAAATTCTTTATTTAATCTGTCAAAAAGGCTTGTAATATTGCAGTTTTCGTAAAATATTTCTTCTTTTCCGTTTTCCAATTTTGAAATTTGCAGAAGATTTGTAATAATGGCACTCATAGAATTTGCTTCTGTAATTATTAAATCAAGAGATTCTTCAATTTGCTTTGGATCGTCTTTTCCCCAGCGTTTTAAAAGTCTTGCCTGTCCTAAAATCCCTGCAATAGGAGTTTTTAATTCATGAGAAACATCACTTGTAAAATTTCTTTCTCTTTCAAAATCCTTGCGTAAACTTTCAAAGAGGGAATTAAAAGTCTGAGCCAGTTGATCTAATTCGTCGTTACGTTTACTAATTGGAAGTAAAGTTTCAAGATTTGTACTGCTCATTTTTTGTGCACTCTCTGTAATTTCTTTTACAGGTTTCATAGTTCTTTTGGTAATGAATAAGGAAATCAAAAAAGAAATTAATAAAATTGGAAGGGCAAAAATCAAAGCTATTTTAGGAATTTCCCTTACCATTTCGGCGGCTGCATCTCTGTCCATATCAACCGAAGTTTGTACAATCAGATTTTCATTATTAATACCTTCAAGCTGGCGGCAAGTATATAAAATTGTTAAATCTCCATCTGCATAATAATTTGCATGATGATAACGCTTTGCCTTACCGCCTGTTAATGGTAGACGGGGTAAAAAAGGATCGTTTGTGTTAAGAACCTGATTTGTATTAGCGTTATATACAAGATAAGTTAAAAAGTAGGGCAGCCCTAAAACTTCTGGTGGGGTTCTTTGAGTTAAATTTAAACAAACCAGGTCAGTTAAATCCATTAGAGTGTTTTTCATTCTGTTTGTAATAGAAAAGCGTAAAGAAAAGACAAATCCAGAAGATAAAAGTAAAACAATTACCGCTACAACTATCATGAATCGTATGGAAAGTCTTAAGGAAAGGCTGTTTTTTATTTTCATATTATACCATCATATAACCAATGCCACGAATAGTTCTTATGTATTCACTTTTTAGGTGCTGATCTATTTTTGACCGCAGATAATTAACATAGACATCAACAGTATTTTCTTCTATAAAATAATCTTTACCCCAGACTTTATCAATTATCTGATTACGGCTTAAGGCAACATTCACGTTTTCCATAAAATATTTAAGCATTAAAAATTCAAGTTTAGAAAGATTAATACTATTTTGCTGAATAGTTACTGACATACTTTGTGTATTCAATTCCAGGTCCCGGTTTTTAAGAATTACTTCATTTGAAGAGGCCTTAAAACGACGTAATACAGCAGAAATTCTTGCTAACAGTTCTTCAATTACAAAAGGCTTTGAAATGTAATCATCAGCCCCGGTATTAAGACCGTTTACCTTGTCGTAAGTTTCTCCCTTAGCGGTAACTAAAATAACCGGTACAGATGAAGTCTTTCTAATTCTTCTTAAAACTTCAATTCCATTTAATTCTGGAAGCATTATATCCAGTAAAATTAAATCTGGATTTTCCTTTTCAAATACTTCCAGAGCCTGACGTCCATCTTTTGCAATTACGCAATCATAACCTTCGTGCTTTAATTCAAGTTCTTCAAAATTAAGAACAGTTTCGTCATCTTCTACAATTAAAATTTTTTCCATACGTTTTCTCTCCTTAAATAAAGATATCTGGAATTAATATTTAAATTTTCAAGTTTTAAAGGAGCTATTTCCAGCCCCTGCCAGGATTTTATATTTTGAACAATCAGATTAAAGTTTTCCTCTTTGTTTGAGACAATAAATCTAATTCCCCGGCTGTTTTTCATAAACTGATAGTTAAAAGGAAAATCACTATTATTGATTATAGTTGGAAAGTCTTCTCCTTCCGGAGGTATTTTAGGTGGGCGGGAAGAAAGTGGAGGTCTTTTAGGAGGAGGTCCTTCCCTTAGTTTTTTTTCCTCTTCAGTCATTTCACGGGGTTTTATCCATTCATCCTTATCTTGATTTTGATTTTCTGAAGGAATAATAAGAATACTGTCTGCTTTTATAGACATAGGATCAATTTCAGAAGTAAAAAAAACATCAAAACAAGTATTATTATCTTCTAATTGAATGATTTTTATTGCACATATAAAAAAGTCTCTTTCGTTTTTTAATTCCATTAATCTTTTTCCGTGGTAAGAATAAATACCCGTACCTGGTGCTGGCGGCATAACTTTAAGATTTGGATTAAGATTAGAATTAGAATTTTGACTCCAAAGAGATATTTTTATTATAAACAGTCCTGCAATTACTGCTAAACTCTTGATTTTCATAGTTTTATAATAATAGAAAAAGTCTTTTATCTTAAGCATTTTTTAATTAGAGTTTTCTAATTTTATATTAATAGCCCGAAATTCGAGTTTTTTAGAAAATTACACATAAAATTGATTTTAGAAAAAATTGTTTAATTACGAAAATACGGGAAGGAAGAAAGAGGCAGGGCAAACGCATTATAAACGCTTTTCCGTAATGTTGGTGCGAAGGAGCG